>NZ_JADQ01000026.1:0-63786 GCF_000518465.1 Paenibacillus sp. J14
CATCTCGAAAGTGGATTTGCTCTACGTAATCTGATCGAAGGGGATAATCGTGTAAAAGATGTCCGGACAGAGGTGGGAGCTGGCTGAGAGCCAACTATCTATGCCCCAGTTCCTCATCTCCAAAGTGGATCTGTTCTACGGAAGCTGATCGAAAGGGATAATCCTGTAAAGGGCGCTCGGACCCAGCAATGGGGGCTTAGTCTAAGGGTCCGTACAACGCGAGGATCGCTTGGGCTTCGGAGATCATGCGTTCCCGCAGCTCTTGCGGCTCCAAGACCTCCGCATCTCGGCCGATCCTCAGGATCACGCCGCATGCCCAGTCCAGTGTCTGGAGGTCGACCTCCGCCAGGATCTGGCCCTGGTTGTCCGAGTTTTCAACTTGAAGCACCTTAATAAATCGTTCCTTGCGCAGACGATCCAACCCGGCTTCGGTCGTCCGTACCCGAGCGACATAACGGGGCAACTCGGATTTGAAGCGGGCGGTTGATTGCTCCCAATACGCTGCCAGATCAAACCCCTCCGGTCGCATGAAGGTTTCATCCAACAGCGAGGCTTCTTCCAACCGAGAAATACGGAACGTGCGAAGCTCACCGTCAGGCTCTTGCTCGGCCGCTACATACCATACGTTACGTTTAGCGACCAGCCCCAAGGGGTGAATGATCCGCTCGGTGATCCCCTCTTCTTTGCGATAGCGGATGCGCAGCTTCCGCTGGGCCCACACCGCCTCCTGTACGGCGGACAGCCAGGGGAAAGCCTCCTCCGAAGCGTGCCAACCAGCCCCGTCGATATGGAGGCGCTCGCGGATCAACTCGGCATCCTGCCGGATTGGGGCGGGGGCAGCCGCTAATAGCTTCTGGTAAGCAGCTTGAAAGTCCCCCTGAATCCCCAGATCCTTCAAAAGCTCGTTATGGTTCGCCAGCAACAGCGAGACGATTTCCTCCGGCCGCATGCCGGTCAGATTCGTCCGATAGCTGTCCGCCAGTACCCAGCCGCCGCGGGAGCCGCGCTCCGCGTACACGGGGATGCCCGCCGCACTCAACGCCTCAATGTCCCGGACGATCGTCCGCTCCGACACCTCCAGCAGTTCTGCCAGCTGGCGCGAGCTCATTTTTCCCCGGTTCTGAAGCAAGAGCAGCAGATTAAGCAAACGATCCGCACGCACAACAACTCCCCCTTCCGCCTCTTTAGATGTATGAATGATTATACCATGGATATAAGACAATAGATGTCATATATCCTTTGTTATGCTACAAAAGCACGTGCGAAATTCGATCTGGAAAGGAAGCGAACGAAACCATGGACAAGAAACCTTTAGCGGGAAAAGTGGCCGTTGTTGCTGGGGCAACGCGGGGAGCAGGACGGGGAATTGCCGTTATGTTGGGGGCTGCAGGGGCCACAGTGTATTGTACCGGACGGAGCGTCCGGGGAAAAGCGTCGGACATCGGACGGACGGAGACGATTGATGAGACAGCCGAAATGGTAACCGCTCGCGGCGGAGTCGGGATTGCCGTCCGCACAGATCATACGGTGCCGGAACAGGTTAAGGCTTTGTTTGAACGTGTGGACCAGGAACAGAACGGACGCTTGGACATTTTGGTGAACGACATTTGGGGCGGCGAGAACATCACCCATTGGAACACTCCGTTCTGGGAACAACCGCTGGATGACGGGCTGCTAATGCAAGAACGGGCAGTCCGTACCCATCTCATTACGAGTTACTACGGGGTACCGATGATGATCAAACGGAAAGAAGGTCTGGTCATCGAAATTACCGACGGGTCGACTTATAACTATCGTGGGAACCTGTACTACAGTTTGGCGAAAATCTCACCGATCCACTTGGCCGCAGCCATGGCTGAGGAACTGAAGCCGTACAATGTGACGGCAGTGGCGGTGACTCCTGGATTTTTGCGTTCCGAGCAGATGCTGGATTACTTTGGCGTTCAGGAAGCGAATTGGCAAGATGCCATCAAGAAGGAACCGTTATACGCGGAATCCGAAACGCCGTATTTTGTGGGGCAAGCGGTGGCTGCCTTAGCCGCAGACCCGAACGTTCATGAAAAAGCCGGCCGGGCGCTGACCAGCTGGGACCTGTCCGACGAATACGGGTTCATCGATATCGACGGGCGGAAGCCGCATTGGGGCAATTTTGCGCTTGAACGGGGATTGCCGGTGAACTGAGCGTAGGAACGAGGTGCGCGAGTTCTGCTCCGTCCTCTGAAAAAAAAGCGCGAGAGCAAGAGAATTTTCCTGCACTTGCGCTTTACGATTTTATTTGCCTTGCATCCATAAACGTGCGGCATAATGGGGGATCGCCTGAATATTGTGAAATTTGGCGATCTCCACTCCTTCAAATCGCTCGACATAAGCCTGGTTCACGTAACTATGAACCGTGCCTCGGCGCAGCGGTGTAATGGAGAGATGCAGCGGGTGATTTTCTAACTCGTGACGCACTTGTTTTAACCCGATTTCCCAAGGCTGACCGAAGTGGATATGATCCGTTAGCATCCGGTCACGGAGATAAGCGGAGGCTACATCCCCGTCGTACTCGATACGAAGCCAGACATCCGGCACAGATTCCGGCCAGTCAGCGGGGACATCCACCAGTACAGAGCGATCTGATGGCGAGTGGAGAGTCATCTCGGGCGAATAAGCGGCAAAATCAAGGGTATACGTTTGGAACACACAACCGTCAGGTTTTGCCGCAGCTTGCAGTACTCCCGCACTGCTCCGCAATTCCGCTGATGGGCTAGGTGCAGGAAAGAGGGATAAAGTCACTTCGTTTTGTCCCGGCGAAGTACAGATAAGCTGTCCATCCCTCATCACCAAGTGGCTTGTGCTAATAACCAGCGTATCGCGGCCCCACAGACCGTCGAACCGATACGTTTGCAATGCCTCAGCTCGGGTTAAGGTGACAAGGCGAACGGTCTTGCCTTCGGTCGTCTTCACACGGATCTGATACTGGCGGCCCGCCGCCGGGCGAAGAATCCAGTTCGCTTCGTCTTCTTCCACGACGCCATGGCACTCCTCCCCTCCTACTTCGGATACCGAAAATTTTCGGAGCACGATCTCAGGTTCCATTCCGTCATGGGCAAAAAACACCAACACCGTTTCGTCCCCTGCCTCTAACCGGGCTAAGAGCTGGGCGGTGGCGCTCACTATCATCAATCCGTCCAGCTCCAGGTTGAACGGCAGGATCGCGCCAAGCCCGCTCCGAAGGGAGAGTTCTCCGGTTTGAGGGAAGCATACCTTCCCCTTCGGCGTATCCAGTTCGATTCGCAGCCGGCGATCCGGCAGATCGACATGATCCTGGAAGTTGTTCAGGAACACAAAGCCGGAGCCGTCTTTTTGTCGGACGCACCAACGGATGCTCTGGGTATCTTCCGGTGCGATTAGCTCCTGACCTGCGGGCAGTACGGTCCCCATCGGAGCCAGAAGGTGACCAAAAGATTGCAAGAACAACGAGATCGCACGGATACGGTCATACGAATCACCAACCCGTCCAAACTCGCCTAAGGGCGATTGGTAATCGTAGGTGATTTTTGGTAAACCGGATTCGTTGAGGAACGTCTTGCGGCCGATAGGATTGGAACCACCGTGGTACATGTAATAGCCCAGGAGGTTACTGCCGCTGCCCAGCTTCACCAACGTCATCGCCTCGACGCTCTCCGGAGGTACGTAAGGCCGTGCCTTGTAGCTGACTTGCATGCCGCCGGCCATTTCGCAATAAGCTACCGGATACTCCTGGCTGTCGTAATTTACCGGCTCAGCAGGCGTAACGTGCAAATCCTGGAACAGGAACTCCCGGCTTGGCGGTTGGTTGGGAATCCACGGCGTATAAGCGTACCCCGCCAGCATGGGTAACGTGCCATCCTCTGGCACAGCGGCTCCGCCCCAAGCCGTTGCAGTGAAGAACAGCGGACGAATGCCTACCTCCTCGGCAATCCGGCGCAATTCGTCCAAGTGGGCGGAGCCCTCCGTACCGGCGGTCACGTATTGACCGGAGCTGTATCCCCAAGCATCCAACGGTGCGCCGGCATGCATATACTCGTTCTCCAGTTGCACAGCGATCACCGGACCGCCTTCTTGATAATAAGTGCCTTGGATTTGCCGAGCGATCTCCCGATACAAACGTCGGGCCAGTGACAAGTAGCGCTCATCATTAGAGCGAACCTCCAGCGGATAGCGGAACACCCAATCGGGGATGCCGCCGTTGCGGACTTCACCATGACAAAACGGGCCGATCCGCAAGATGAGCGGCAGCTCAAGCTTGGCGCAGAGATCAATGAAATGCCGCAGATTGCGGTTGCCGCTCCAATCGAAGACGCCCTCCTCTTCCTCGTGAAAATTCCAGAACACGTAAGTTGCAACAACATGAACGCCGCCGGCTTTCATTTTCAGCAGCTCTTCTTCCCAATGCAAGTATGAGAAACGGGAAAAATGAAACTCGCCCACGACTGGAATCACCGGTTCGCCGTTGCGAGTCATATAGAAGTTAGTAAATCCAAACGATTCTCCTTTCGGATTGCTTCCGGCATGCAGGGCGAGTTTGCCGGGGCGGATCGTTTTGTTGGCTTGGCCGATTTCAAGTCTAAGGATTGCAGCTGTGTGATTAGTCATAGAGAGAACAGCCTCCTGAAGGGTTTGAGATCCGATGGATCGTGTTGGTTCTGGATGTTGGAAAAGACATCGGTTATATTCATTTTAGATGTTTATTGCTGAATGAAGGAAGAGAGGATATGGCTAAAAAAACGACGGATTATGCTATCAACGAGGAGCGTCCCTATGGCATTTTAATTGCAGGGCATTATACGGAATCCGCAGGGTATTCCATTCACCGGCCTCCCGATCCTGTAGGTTGGCTGTTGATGTATACGCTGACCGGAGAAGGACGAGTGCAAGTTGCCGGTGAAGCGATGCCTTGCCGGCCTGGGGACGTTGTGATCCTGCTGCCCGGTTTGCCCCACCAATATGGTACGGCGGGAGATAAGTGGGAGTTTATTTGGGTTCATTTTATCCCTGCTCCCTCTTTTCTGCCGTGGTTGAGCCTTCCACAGCAAACCGAAGGGTTTGTCCGTTTACATGCGTATAGCCGTTCCGGCCAAAACGGATTTGCCGAAGCGCTCCAGCGAATGGAACGGTACAGCAGTTGGGGCGGGAACTCCGAACTCCATCATCGCTTGGCGGAGCTGGCGTTAGAGGAAGCGCTGTTGTTGCTCCGTACGGAGGTGGCCAAGGACAGCTACGAAGCCGCTTTGGATCCAAGAATCGCCGATGTCGTTGGGTATCTGCGGGAGTCGTATCGCGAACGGGTAAGCATCCCGGAGCTGGCCAAGCGCTGCTGCATGTCGCCTTCCCGGCTGTCGCACCTGTTTAAAGAGCAGGTAGGAGACACGATCATCGGCACCGTCAATAAAATCCGCTTGGAAAAGGCAGCTCAGCTGCTGACTTTTACGACGCGGCAAGTGGCCGAAATCGCCGGGGATGTCGGGTTTGACAGCCCGGACCATTTTACGCGAATGTTCTGTCAGGTTTATGGGGAGACCCCGTCCGCATATCGCAAGCGCAAGCGAGCGGGTTTGTAAACCGAAAAAGTGCCCGGTAAGCAACAAGGTGTCCCAAAATCACATTTGGAACCCCTTGTTTTTTTGACCTTCAGGCCATTAATATGTACCGCTGGGTCGCTGCGACACATCGCGTTCGAACGCTACAATCCAGTCGCCCTGGACTGCAGCATATCCGACATCACCTTCGGCGACAAGGCCGTACAGATTTTTGACATCCAAATATTCCTGACGGCTGCCGTTGTCAAACTCCAATGTAATGTAATAGTACGTCCGAGAAGAAGAGCGGTGTATCGCGTTATGTTGGCCCATGTGACTGGAGTGGTGCCTCACGTCCATCCGTTTCGAGATGATTCGCACATATCTCGTTTCCCGCGGAGAGCGGGCGTTCTTAACGTAACGGACCCCACTGGATATCATCAGCACGATGAAGAAAAAATTGTTTCAGTAATGCGAAAAAGCGGTTACCACGATTAATTGAGAGAGGTTAGAGAGAAAATGTAAGATCACTGTAAAAATTGTAATATTTCAGTAAATATATGGAATGTTATGACATTTAAATGTAGAATATGGGCGTGGCCACAATAATTTAAAAGGAGTAGATTTCGTATATGAGAAGTCTTTTAAAAAAATCGTTTGCTACACTAGGGTTGACGGCTTGTAGGCGCTATTTCTTCTGCAGCATCTGCGTCAATTAGTTGGGATTCTTGGGCAACTTGGACTGGAGTCGGGGCAATAGCTAGTGTAAATGCATACACTGCTCAACAAAATGAACCATATACTTACAAATTGACGGTTGAGGCTAGATTAAACAATGGTGATAGTAGCTATAATGTTTTAAATAATGCCCGTGCAACAGATAGAGTTGATCTGTACTTTACATCTACGGGTCCTGTAAGCAGTGGAGTATCCTACCATGAATGGATCACAGTCGATGGTGGAAGCCCAATTAGTAAAAGTATTCGGTTTCAGTAAGATAGATCTGATTATTTAATCCAGCCCAGAATGTGAAAAGAGCATATTCTGCTCTATTCACATTCTGGTTATTTTGGGAGGATGAAATGCGGCAAATCATCAAGGAAGTTGGGATCAATCGAAAATTGTTCGCGATGCTGATGGTTGGATTTCTTTTTACTCTATTGCCGATGCAAATCGCGCTATCCACCCAATCCAATTTTGATGATATCTATTATGACTCTATCAATGGTCATTTTCGATACTACTATACTTTAGAACTAACCAATTTAGAGTCACTAAAACTAGATCAATTGCAGAAAGCAGCAGACAACGCTTTTGTTAGTTCAAGTGTAATTACGAATGAGTTTCCAGTGAAAGACCCAGAGCATGGAAGGATTAGTATTACAGGGCTACTAAACTTGAAAATATGGTCTCCTCCATTACTTGATGGGACAGGGATCGCACCAGATGAGTCAAACGGAGTTATCGTTGGAAAGATCATATCCAGTCATGTGGGGAAAATCAATTTATTAGGCAAAGCGTACAACATCAAAGGAATCGCCGGAAGGGGCTTGAGCACTGCCTATAATTTAAGAGTATTTATGAATTTTGACAGTCTCCCTATTTCCATCATCGAGGACATCAAACGTGAGAACGCATTACAACTTATCGTCAGGTCCAATCAAAATCCAAAAAACGAAATCAGTTCATTTACCTCCGAAATTAGCCAACTAGCTAAGGATGTAAAAATAAACACCAATGATGATACCAAAGCAATTAAACAAGCAAAAAAATCAAGTGGTATGGTGAAGGAGATCTTAAGTTACCCTTACCAACTACTAACAATCGCTTTGGTCAACTGCATCATCGTGAGTTATTTATGGATTTACTTGAAAAGAAAAGAGATGGCTATTCGAAAAGCGATAGGAGCCAGCCATACCCGTTTAGTCATAAATATCATTCTTCAATTGATCCTGTGTGCGATGATTGCCACCATTGTTTCCAATACCATTCTGTGGTTAGCAGGCCATTTCAGTTCAGGCATTTTTGCTTCAACAGGTTATTTTATAAACACTCGTCCGGACCAAATTGGACTTGCCTGCATAGCAACTATTGCCATTGCCTTAATCACGTCGCTTGTTCCCATCCTGCACTTATTTCGTCTTGAACCTGCTAAGGCTTTAAAGGAGTAACCTAATATGATCAGAATAAAAGCTGCCGTTAGAGCGTTGCGAAATAGATGGTTCCTGACCTTGCTTTTGTTGATTCAATTTACCTATGGTTTATCCACGATCACAAGTTCAGGAAATATTTTTTATAACTTCTACTATCTACTCCATCACTCACTGTTAGAGTTGGAGAGCACTTATCTCGTTGTTCCTGGTAAAAATTTTGGGACGACCGAGGTTGAAAGATGGAAATACAATAAGGATCAAATCGCGGAACTGTATCGCCATCTTGATCAGAACCCGGATGTTCTCGCGTACGGTACTTACTATCAAAGTATTGTCCTGCTTAATGATACAAACCGTTCAATAGCTCCTCAGTTATTGGAAGGATTGACCAGGGACAATAGTGGGCTCCAAGCACCTTATATAGAATCCATTGTAATTGACAAGAACTACTATACTCTTTTGGGCTTGAAACTTCGTGAAGGACAAGGCTTGTTGCCGCAAGACTTCGAGAGAACAGGTCAACAACAAGTGAATGTACTCGTGGGGTCTTATTTCAAAAAGTATTATAAATTAGGAGATCTCATCAATGAGCAATACAGAATTAATGGTTTCTTGCCTGATAAGTATATCGTGAATAACAATACAACCAATACTTACTTGAATTTAGATAAGGCCATGTTAGTCCCAATGCCTAATGATCAATCTAGCAATTATGACTCCATGTATACGAGGCTATTCCTTGGGACGGTATTAAAGTTGCGGAAGGATGCAGATCTATATCAGTTGAGTCAGACCCTTCGGTTACCAGAGAGTAAAGTGGATATTCATCTTAAAAGTCTAGAAGAAGATGTTAGGGCAAATATAAGATCCAGTGTTCATGCCCAAATTCCTCAGCTCATATTAGCTGGTAGTTTTCTCTTATTCTCTGTAATCAGTATTGCACTTGCGACAATCATTTCTATTCTAAGTCGAAAACGAGAGTTCGGCATCAAGTTGGCCGTAGGTGAGAGTGTGAGAGGGATATGGGGGCAAATTATTCTTGAAAATTCCATCATCGCTCTTGTGGGCACGGGGTTATCTTTGTCTTATTTTGTTCTGAAGTTTCAGCGGTTGCTGCAACAATTTAGCGAATATGATATGGCCAGCGTATTGAGTTTTCGCTTCAATGCTCCAATTTTTTTGCTCATAATTATCATCTTACTTTTCATCATTGTAAGCTCGAGCTGTATCGTGTATCCATTTATTCGAAAACAAGAGATCAAATCATTGATTGGAGGGATGGAATAGTGGAGGTGATCAAACTACGTGAATTAAGTAAAGTTTACCGCCATAAATCGAATGAAACTTTTGCTTTGAGAGGCATTAACCTGACGATTAATCAAGGCGAATTGGTTGCCATCATGGGACCATCAGGTTCCGGTAAGAGCACCTTGCTAAATATTCTAGGGTTAATGGACTCCCCCTCCGAAGGAGAGTATTATCTAAATGGTCAATCTGTACACCAGATCAGAAAGCATAAGGTTCACATCACCAGAAATCAAATGATCGGTTTTGTTTTTCAGTATTTTGCCTTGCTGAAGGATTTCACGGTGTTGGATAATGTGATGTTACCACTCACCTACCGTAAGATAAGAAATAACGAGAGAGTGGCGAAGGCCAGATATTATCTGCAAAAAGTGGGGTTAGCGGAGCATTTCCATAAAAAGCCCGATGAAATATCCGGAGGGCAGCAGCAAAGGGTTGCCATCGCAAGAGCTTTGGCTGCAGAGCCTGCGTTGATATTAGCCGATGAACCTACGGGTAATTTAGATCGCAAAACCGGGGAAGAGATTATGGAGTTATTACAGGAAATCAACAGAGAAGGCAAAACAGTTATCATCGTCACTCATGACATGGAGATTGCCCAAAAATGCCATCGCATCATTGAAATTGTTGATGGTAACATTCATACAGATCAGCCTAATCTTGCTTCACCGATTGTGAACGCATACGAATTGTGATAAACTGGAATCACTATAAAAAGAACGGAGGGTTCCCCGTAATGTACAATAAATTCCGTTTCACTACTTTGTGCGTATAATTGAATACTGCCAAAGGCTCTGCACCTGTGCAGGGCGAACGGGATAGGTGTACTATGATAAAGGGAACCAATTGGAACTTTAGAATAGAATATGCCTGATTTGGCCGGGAACGCGAACGGGGATTGGTGTCCCCTGTTCGTAGGTTTTGGGCTGTTTGAGGGGCCGTTTGCGTAAACACAGGTGTAGTGCCTGTGTTTATTTTTGTTCTACAAAGGAGGAACTCGGGTATGAGCATGACGGAACAACAACTAGAGCAAAAAGCCATCTTGGTTGGCGTGAATTTAAATCATCAGTCGGATTTCGATTATTCAATGGAAGAACTAGCGAATTTGGCGGAGGCCTGCGACATTGAAGTGGTGGGCGTGCTTACGCAAAACCTGCCTAAGGTCACGCCGTCACATTATATCGGTACAGGGAAAATCGCTGAGGTACGGGCGCTCTTGGAGGCGCACGACGGCAATCTCGTGATTTTTAATGATGAGTTGTCCCCGTCGCAGCTGCGAAATCTGGAGTCCGATCTGGAGTGCAAGGTGATTGACCGGACGCTGCTGATTCTGGATATTTTTGCAGAACGGGCAAAAACTCGCGAAGCTCAGCTTCAAGTTGAGGTGGCCCGGCTGAAGTATATGCTGCCGCGGCTGATCGGGCTGCGGGAATCGCTGGGCCGCCAAAGCGGCGGAGTCGGCACCACGAACCGCGGTGCAGGGGAAACGAAGCTGGAGCTCGACCGCCGGCGAATTGAGGAGAAGATCACCGCGCTGAGCCGTGAACTGGAGACGCTGGTCGCCCATCGCCAAACTCAACGCAAACAGCGCAAGAAGAACGATGTGCCTGTCGTTTCGCTCGTTGGTTACACCAACGCCGGCAAATCGACGATCATGAACGCGCTGCTCGAGATGTATAACCCCGGGCTGGAGAAGCAGGTGCTGGAGAAGGATATGCTGTTCGCCACGCTGGAGACGTCCGTCCGCAATATCCCGCTGGAGGACAACAAGTCGTTCCTCTTGACGGATACGGTTGGTTTCGTAAGCCGCCTGCCGCATCACTTGGTCAAGGCGTTCCGCTCCACGTTGGAAGAGGTTGCTGAAGCGGATCTTTTGATCCATGTCGTGGATTATTCCAACCCCGAATTTGCGCGGATGATCGAAATCACGCATCAAACGTTGAAGGAAATTGGCATCACTGACATCCCGATGATCTATGCCTACAACAAGGCCGATCGGACAGATCAAGCATTCCCAAGTGTGCAGGGAGATATCATTTACCTGGCGGCTAAGCCGCGCATCGGAATTACCGAGCTGGTGGATGAAGTTCGTCGGCGGATTTTCAAGGACTACGTGAAATGTACCATGTTGATTCCGTACGATAAAGGCTCCCTCGTTTCTTACTTCAATGAGCAGGCCAACGTGCTGGAGACCAGTTATGAAGAAGAGGGAACCAAGCTCGTTCTGGAGTGCAAGCAAAGCGATTACGGAAGATATAAAGAGTATGTCCTTGAAGGTGCGGAGTAACGGGAGTCGGGATTGGACTGCTGCGAAGGGATTGGAAAATTTTTTCGCAACTTGGTTGTCGGATGGGAAGAGAAGACGTATAATAGCCCTCAAAACACGTCTTTCTCACAAAGGAGAGCGATAAGCATGTCCGATATGTTAGTGAAATTATACGATCTTCCCCCCTTCGAAACGGCTGAGCAGTACGAAGCTCGGACTGGAATCACCATTCGCCGCGCCATCGGCCCGGAGAAGCATGTTATTGCAAAATGGGTAGGCGAGCATTTCAATGAGCACTGGGTCAGCGAATGTGAAGTCGCTTTATCCCGGTCGCCAGTTTCTTGTATTATCGCTGTTGAAAACGGTAAGTTGTTAGGCTTCGCCTGCTATGATGCCACGATGAAAGGATTCTTCGGACCTACCGGTGTGGATGAGAAGGAGCGGGGCCGGGGGATCGGCAAACAGCTGCTGCTGCATACGCTCGACCTGATGCGGATAGACGGTTACGGATATGCGGTGATCGGCGGTGCGGGTCCAAAGGACTTCTACGCCAAGGCAACCGGTGCGATCGTGATTGAGGGCTCGGAGCCCGGGATATATAAAGGGATGCTGCGATAATGGCAGCATCCCTTTTTTTTGAAATGTAACGGACTCCAATGACGTTATTTGTGCCAACAACACGTTTTGTCTTGAGCTAACGGACACAGATGACGTTATTTTGCTCTTTTTTGCTGTCATTCCCTTATGGGGGGCTTCATAACGGCGATTGAGTCCGTTACAGAGGGAAATATCCGGGAAATCAGCAAATAACGTCATTACGGTCCGTTAGGCGCAGACTGGCGGGCGAATGGGGGGCGCTCTATATTTGGCTCAGCGTATGCCCGCCCAGCATATGCACCGCCGGCCCTTGTATGCCCGCCCAGCATATGCACCGCCGGCCCTTATATCGCCGGCAGCGTCACTTTAAACGTTGCGCCTTGGCCCGGCTCGCTGTGGACCTCGATCGTGCCGCCATGCGCTTCAACGATCGCCTGCGAAATCGACAGGCCCAGCCCGGCACCGCCTTGCTTACGCGTGCGGGAGGCGTCGATGCGGTAAAACCGCTCGAACACATGCGGCAAATGCTCGGGGGCGATGCCGGGCCCGTTATCCCGCACTTCCAGCTCAGCCTGGCGGGAGTGGGCCGACAGGCGCACCGCGATGGTTCCCCGCTGCGGGTCGGTATGCTGAACGGCGTTGTGGAACAGGTTCAATACCACCTGTTTGATGTTGTCCTCGTCGCACATCGCAGTCAGCCCTGGCTGCAGGTCGAACTGGACGTCCCGGTCCCCGGCCAGCATCCGCAGATGCGGCTCCATCTCCGCAATCACTTGATCCAGGCGGACCTCGGTGCGCTGGACAACCGGCGTGCGGTCAAGCTTGGCGAGCGTGAGCAAATCCTCGACCAGCTTCTTCATCCGCTGTGACTCGCCCAGCATGCTGTTCAGCGCGGTATGCAGCTGCTCTGGCCGGTTGGCGGCTCCTCGCAGCAGCACCTCCAGGAAGCCGTGGATCGAAGTCAGCGGGGTCCGCAGCTCATGGGAAGCGTCGGCGACGAACCGGCGCATCTGTTCCTTCGCTTCACGCTCAGCCTCAAACGATTCCTCAAGCCGCTCCAGCATGCCATTAAAGGAAGCGCCCAGTCGATCAATTTCGGATTGCCCAGATGCGGCTGTGAACCGGTTGCTGAGATTCCCGGCATTGGTATCCTCTACGATCCGCACCATTTGATTCAGCGGCTTTAACGCCCGGCGCAAAATCGGAAGATGCAGCGCCAGTCCGCCGGCCAAGGCCAGAAGGGAAAGGCCGACAAACGTCATCAACTGACGCATCATGACTTCACGCAGCGGTGCGGTATAGGTGCCCATTTGCACGAGCCAGGAACGTTCGCCTTGTTCGCCGGGCAGCCCAACCAAACGAAAGACCACCAGCTGCTCCTTCCCGTCCTTATCTTCGAGGACGCGATAGCTTTCCGATCCCGGGTGTCCCGGCTGGCTCTCTGCAAACAATGTGTCGTATTCGGCATCGGACAGCTGAGGGGCAGAAGCGCCGGATTCGGCGTTCAAGTCGATAAAATGATGATCGCTGTTGATGATGGCGAGTGAGGCGTCGGGGAGAAACAACTGCGGAGGCCGATCATCCGATCCATCTCCGCCGAAGCCTCCGCTGTCAGGTGCGCCCCCGTTCATTCCAGCCTCCGCGCCATCCCCCATCGGCTTCGGGGGGCTCCAGTGCTCAATCGGCAGGCCCGCCTTCATAAAGATATCCCGAAGCGGGCCGCGCATTTGGGCAGCCATGGTTTCGGCCTGGTTTTTATATAGGAAGTCTTTCATAATGACGTACTGAAATCCGCCAATCAATATTAAAAGAGCGGCGAGCAGAAAAAGAGATCTAGAGAGCAGCTGAAAGCGCAGCGAGCTCGGGAAGATCAGACTGCGGAGTCCGCGGCCCCCTCGTTTCCCGGCAGCGGTCAACCCGCTAATCCATGTCCGGCTTCTGCCGGCAAGGCGCTTCATGGCAGATCTACGCGGTATCCCGCACCGCGCAGCGTTCGGATTAACCGGTGCTCCCGGTCGTTTAATTTTTCGCGCAGGGACCGGATATAGACCTCCACGATATTTTCCTCGCCCCCGAAGTCATACCCCCAAACTCGATCCAAGATCGTCGTTTTGCTTAAGACGATTCCGTGGTTCAGAATCAAATATTTCAGCAGCTCATATTCGGTAGGGGACAATTCCAATACCTGATCGAAATAGGTGATTTCCTTGCGGCGGTCGTCCAGTCGGAAGGGACCTATCACCACTTCCCCGAACAGGGCCGGAAACTGATTGCGCAGCCGCGCCCCAATCCTAGCGAGCAGCTCCTCGAAGCTGAACGGCTTCACGACGTAATCGTCGGCGCCAATCGTCAGCCCCTTCACTCGGTCATCGACTTCGTCCTTGGCTGTCAGCATAATGATGGATACATTCTCCCCGTTCTTTCGCAGCAACCGGCATACTTCAAAGCCATCCATTCCCGGCATCATCACATCCAGTACGATGACATGCGGCTGAAATTCGGCGGCGATGGCGACAGCGGTCATCCCGTCTCCGGCGGTGCGGACCTCGAATCCTTCATTTTGCAGCCCCAATTCAAGGAACTGGACGATATGCGGTTCATCATCCACCAGCAAGATTTTTGCCCCTTTAATTTGTTTCATAGAAAAATATCCCCCTTGCACCGATCCATGCGTGTCCATTCGGATGACTCTATTATGCACGATGTTGCTGAACATTTGCTGAATGCCGATTGAAGGCGGACTGAAGCCCTTGTGGATAACGAAGCCGCTTGGACGAGAGTCTTGCTTGCCGCTCCGCTAATAGGCTATACTTTTGACATGAAGTCATGTTAAAGGGGAGTAATGAGATGGAAAAAGTATTGATTTTCGGTCATAAAAATCCCGACACGGACACGATTTGTTCGGCAATCGCTTACGCCGACCTGAAGTCCAAGCTGGGCTGGAACGTTGAGCCTGTACGCCTGGGCGAAGTCAACGGGGAGACGGCGTTCGCCTTGGAACGCTTTGGCTTCGAAGCGCCGCGTCTGGTGGAGACCGTGGCTAACGAAGTGAAAGAAGTGATTCTGGTCGACCATAACGAACGTCAACAAAGCGCTTCCGATATTGAGCAGGTGCGTGTAGTGGAAGTTATCGACCATCACCGGATTGCCAACTTCGAGACGAGCGGACCGCTGTACTACCGGGCTGAACCGGTTGGCTGCACCGCGACGATTCTGAATAAAATGTATAAAGAGAACGGCATTGCCGTCCCAGCTAACATCGCCGGCTTGATGCTGTCCGCGATCATTTCCGACTCGCTGCTCTTCAAATCGCCAACCTGCACCGAGCAAGACGTAGCTGCGGCACGGGAACTGGCGGAAATCGCCGGTGTGAACGCGGAGGAATACGGATTGGACATGCTGAAAGCAGGGGCCGACCTTAGCGATAAGACGGTTGAACAGCTCATTTCCTTGGATGCCAAAGAATTCGACATGGGCGGAGCGAAAGTGGAAATCGCACAAGTGAACGCGGTGGACGTCAACGACGTCTTGTCCCGTCAAGCCGAAATCGAGGCCGCTCTGAACGGAATCATCGCTAACAAAGGCCTGGATCTGTTCCTGTTTGTCGTAACCGACATCCTGAACAACGACTCCGTGGGCTTGGCGCTGGGGAAAGCAGCTGATGCCGTTGAGCAAGCCTATAACGTGAAGCTTGTTGACAATAAAGCGGTACTGAAGGGCGTTGTATCCCGCAAATCGCAAATCGTGCCGGTCTTGACGGATATCTTCAATAAACGTTAATTCGCACGATCCTGATCGAACGTGTGGGCTTGTCCACCCCGTCAGGACATTAAGATAGAACGCCAAAAAGGCTGCTTGCCGGACTAGAAATCCGGGCAAGCAGCCTTTCTATCGTTTAGAGGAGGTGAAACCGCTCCAATTGATCCCAGAGCCCTTGTTCTTGCAACACTTCCCGTTGCTTCGGCCCGATCAGGTCGAAATGAGGGAACGGCGAGCGTTGATGAATGTAACGGGCGGGAAGACCATGGGCCTCACACCAAGCTCGGAGCCGGTCCAGGTCGGAGCAGCCCACTTTGGTGACGGTCTTGGCATCCGGAAACCGCGGATCGAGCCAATAGTGGGTCAGAAAAGCAATTTCTCCCCTGTCGACCTTGCGCTTCCATGCCTCCAATTCCTCTCGTGACACGCCAAAAGCCACAGCTTCCCACCTCCTTCAAATTTAGTTATGAATCCCTCTCCACAAAAAGCTAACGATCGCTTCGGCCGCCTGCTCCGCTGAAGGAAAGAGCTTATTCTTATCGGCGTATTGACGTTCTCCTACCCGCAGCATCGAAACGTACAGATGGGCGGCCAGGTTTGGGTCATCGCAGACAATCTCCCCTTGCTTGGCGGCTTGGGCGAACCCTTCGCGCAGCGTTTCGTACAGATCATTTTCATGGCGAATCAAAGTTTCCTGCTGATCACCGGACAAATGCTGCTGGATGCTGCGGAACATCTCATCCATGTGAACTCGAGGAATCCTTAAATAGTTAATAGTAATCTTCAGCAGTCTTTCCCGAAATGTCCCGGGCTCCTGAACCAGCTGCCGAATGCGTCCATTTACCCGGGCGAGTGTGGTCGCAACCGAGGCCACAAACAAATCCTGTTTGGTTGGATAATAGTAATAAACGGTAGCTTTGGTGATCCCGCAATGCTCGGCAACCTGGTTCATAGATACGGATTTATAACCGTTCTCCATAAATAGCAGCGATGCAGTACGCAGGATCTGCTCGGACGTCGCCAGGGCGTCGGGCTGCTGGACGGGCCGTCCCAAGGCTTTTTTATGTGGCGGGGTCAACCGTGATCACCTCAAGCAACTTGTACTGAGCCCATATTATATCATATTTTTCGTTTGATAATTAACCTTCCGGTATATATAATTGATGATCAGAGTGATATAAATCACCGGAGAACCAAAAAAAGTAAGCAATCAAGAAAAGGGAGATGGAGACTTCAATGGATAAAATATTTGGCTGGCTGTCCCGACTGGTGGCTGGCCGACGCACCAAGTGGATTACGCTGGCGGTCTGGATTTTGCTGGCTGGCGGATTAAGTGCCCTATGGCCCAGCGTTAACTCGATGGAGCGGAATAATGCGGCCAACCTGGACGATTCCCAGCCTTCGGTGATTGCCGAGCAGCTGGCGGAGCGGGAGTTCCCATCGGACAGCGGCATTCCGGCCTTAACGGTCTGGACGCGGGAGGGCGGTCTGACGGATGAGGATTATACCGGCTTGCAGGAGCTAACCTCGTATTTCACGGAACATCCGGTCGAAGGGCTTGAACTGGTGCTGCCGCTGAACCAAATGCCGCTTCCGGCACTGAAGCAGCAAGCATCAGAAGACGGCACGACTTGGGTGTTGCCGTTCTTTTTTGCGAAAGGGACAGAAATCGATGTAATGAAAGACGGTATGGAAGAAATCCGCAATCAAGCGGAGACGATCTTTGGCAGCAATCCGTTTGAGGCCAAGCTAGGGGAGAACGGACTGGCGGCGAGAGTCTCTGGACCGGCCGGCATTTCGATTGATGCGTCCGGGCTGTTCTCCAGCGCCGACGTTTCGCTGATGATCGCCACTGTTTTAATTGTACTGATTCTGCTATTGCTGATTTACCGTTCGCCGATCTTGGCCTTTATTCCGCTGATTGCCGTTGGTTTTGCATATGGTGTGGCCGGGCCGATTCTGGGGAAAATGGCCGAGCAAGGCTGGATCACCGTCGATTCGCAGGCGATTTCGATTATGACCGTGTTGCTGTTCGGGGCGGGCACCGATTATTGCTTGTTCCTCATTTCTCATTTCCGCCATCTGTTGACGGAAGAGAAGGATAAATCGAAAGCGCTGGTCGCTGCGGTGAAAGGCTCGTCCGGCGCCATCGCGATGAGCGGGTTTACTGTTGTGATCGCGCTGCTCGTGCTGCTGCTGGCGAAATACGGCTCCGTGCAACGCTTTGGCGTGCCGTTTAGCTTGTCGATCCTGATTATGGGGATCGCCAGCTTGACGTTGGTACCGGCATTGCTGGCAATCTTAGGCCGTGCGTCGTTCTTCCCGTTTATTCCGCGCACGCCGGAAATGCAAGCCGAATGGGCTCAACGCCGGGGCAAACCGGTACGTCAGCCGAAACCTAGAACATCTGCGGGGTGGATTGGCCGGACGGTGACCAAGCGGCCGTGGACGATTTTTATCGTGGCGCTGATCTTCCTTGGCGTCTTGGCAACACAAGCTACCCGTATCGAGTACACTGTTGACCTGTTGTCCTCGTTCCCGGAGGATACGCCATCTCGCGAAGGCTTTGCGGTGATTGCCGATAAATTTACGCCGGGGGAACTGGCTCCGGTGAAACTGATGGTGGATACGGAAGGCAAAGACATCGATCTGCAAACCGCCTTCAGCAGCTTGCCTTATATCAGCCAGGTGTCCGATCCGGAGAGCGGCAAAACGAACTCCAACATTCGGGCGGTCGAGCTGGAGTTCAATCTGAATCCATACTCAAATGAAGCGATGCAGCATCTTCCGGAGCTGCGGGAAGCTGCGGAAAGCCTGCTGGCTGACCAAGGCATCAGCCATCCGCAGGATAAGGTCTGGATCAGCGGGCAAACGGCTACGCAATACGATACCGAGCACGTAAACGCACGCGACACCGAGGTCATAATACCGATCGTCATCGGGTTGATTGCCCTGTTGCTGCTCGTTTATCTCCGATCCATCGTTGCGATGGTGTACTTGATTCTTACAGTTGTGCTGTCCTATTTCGCGGCATTGGGCATCGGATGGGTTGTGATTCACGACCTGATGGGCAGTGCTGCAATTCAAGGATTAATCCCGTTGTATGCCTTCGTCTTCCTGGTGGCGCTCGGGGAGGACTATAACATCTTCCTTATCTCAAGCATTTGGAAAAAGCGTAAGGTCATGCCGCTGAAGGACGCGATCCGCGAAGGCGTCAACGAAACCGGGGGCGTCATTACCTCGGCAGGCTTGATCTTGGCTGGGACATTTGCTGTGCTGGCTACGCTGCCGATTCAAGCGCTGGTGCAGTTTGGTATCATTGCCGCGGTTGGGGTGCTGCTCGATACGTTTATCGTTCGTCCGTTCCTCGTGCCGGCGATCACCATGCTGCTTGGCCAAGCGGCCTTCTGGCCGTCCAAGCAGGGCCAGCTTGAACCCGAGCCGGTGAAAGGCGCAGGCCAATAAGCTCATCGAAAATATCACCTCTAAAGCACTTGGAGTTCCGCCGGGACAGGCGGGGCTTCGGGTGCTATTTTTTTGCAGGGAGCAGCTTACATATTTCCCGCTTGGCAGCCGCAGAATACGTGGATGCAGAGCTGTTGAATTCCATTGAAACGAGGGAGACAAGAACAATGGCCAAGGCGCAAAATGGAGAGGCAAAAAAAGGCGACTTAAGCTGGTGGCAGCTCTCCTTGCTGGGGGTGGCCTCAACTATCGGCACCGGATATTTTCTTGGATCAGGGATCGGGATTCGCATGGCGGGACCCTCGATTCTGATCGCGTTCGTGTTGGCTGCCGCCGGAACCTATACGGTATTTGAAGTCTTAGCCCGTATGACAGCGGACCAGCCGGAGCAGGGTTCCTTCCGTTCCTATGCGAAGCGGGCCTTCGGGCGCTGGGCGGGCTTCGGCAGCGGCTGGGTGTATTGGAGTTCGGAACTGCTGATCATGGGCAGCCAACTGACGGCATTATCGCTTTTCTCGCGTTTCTGGTTCCCTGGCGTACCGATGTGGATGTTTGCGATTGGATATGCGGTCTTAGGGCTGGGCGTGATCTTGCTTGGCAATAAAGTGTTTGATTCGATGGAAAACGTGCTGTCGGTGATCAAAATCGCTGCCATCCTCATGTTCCTGGGGGTTGCCGCTGCTGCGTTGATGGGCTGGATTCACGGAAGCGGCGGGAGAGCGCCGGAATTTCCGCATACGGTCAAGACCTTCTTTCCCGCGGGAGGGATGGGGTTGTGGTCGGGATTTATTTTTGCGTTTTACGCCTTTGGCGGGATCGAAGTGATGGGCATGATGGCGATTCGGTTGCGGGATCCGAAGGAAGCTCCGAAATCCGGGACGATTATGCTGCTGTTGCTCTCAGTGGTGTACTTGCTGTCGATTGGACTTGCCGTCACTTTGATGGCCTGGAACGCCATTGACCCGAAGCGCAGTCCGTTTGTTACGGCCCTTGCCCAATATCCGCTGCCCTTTATTCCACATGTATTTAACGGTGTGCTGATCGTAGCCGGCTTCTCTACAATGGTCGCGTCCCTTTATGCGGTGACGACGATGCTGGTTACGCTCGCGAAGGACAAGGATGCCCCGCCGTTGTTCGCGCGGAAAGGCTGGCGGGAGCGGCCGTTGTTTGCCATTGGCCTTACTGCCGTCGGACTGGCCGCTTCCGTGGTGATGTCTTTTGTTATCCCGGGGCGCATTTACGAGTACATTACGACATCGGCCGGATTGCTGCTGCTTTATAACTGGTTTTTTATTTTAGTGACGTCGGGCAAGCTGCTCAAGCTTACCGGATTTGGACAAGTGAAACGGTGGGGCGGCATGGCCCTGATCGCTATCGCAGTGTCAGGGACCTTATTCCATGATACGAGCCGTCCGGGATTCTGGGGGAGCCTGGTGTTTGTTGGCGTCATTGGGATCGTGACCTTCATAATGCAGCGGGTCGTCTGGAAGCCGAAGAAGCAGGCGGGGCAGCGGAAACGCCCAACCAAATCGATGGTCCTGCGTCCAAAACGGACGACTTGAGCGATTGAGAGCTAAGCTTACCATCGCTCAGCGAGCAGTAAAAAGGCTTGATATCCAAAATAAAGCCCAAACCCAATGAGGGACAGGCCAGACAATATCGAGATCAGCATCAGGACTCGGTTCGTCAGCAGCTTACGGAACACGCTGGCAAAGCCCGCCATCGTGAAGTCCCATACGAGCAGACCAACAATAATAGCGCTGCTGTTAATGATTAAGTCTAGGGTCCGCATATGAGCTGCGGCTTGGGCCAAGACCGATCCGTAGATCCCCAGCCAAAATAAGATGGACAGCGGGTTGCTGATGGACATGAAAAATCCGGACAGGAACGATTTGCGCAGCGGCTCGCTGCCCCTCATTCCCCCATCCGGGATTTTACCGGCTTGCTTCAGGCTGTCGATGCCGATATAGGTAAGCACGAAGAACCCAAATAACCAGAGGAAGCTTTTCATAAACGGAGTGTTCAGGAAGTGCACGACCCCAAAATAAACGAGCAGCATGTACAGCAGGTCAGCGGATAAGGCGCCAAGGCCAACAAACCAGGCGTGCAGGAAGCCGCCGCGGATGCCCTTGTCCAGTTGGGCGGCGTTCACCGGCCCGATGGGGGCGGATAAAGATAAGCCGAGCAGGACATAGCTAAGAAAGCTGTTCATTGCTTAAACCTCCAAAGAATCCGAAATGATAACGCTGCTTGTACAGCATATTCAGAGAGGTACGCTTGTACGACTTCAAAAAATCGGAAAGAAATCTCTTGCAAAACTAAAGGGTTTAGTTTAAATTAAAACTAAAGGTATTAGTTTTCGGAGAGAGAGGCGATGAGGCAATGAAAATTAGGGTGTACGGTAAGTTAGTCCAACTGTCATTTTTACCCCGTTTGTTCCCGGTTAATTGTTATTTGGTTGAGGAAGAGGATAGCGTCACCCTCATCGATGCGGCTTTGCCGTATAGCGTGAAGGGAATTTTACGAACGGTGGAAAAGATCGGCAAGCCGTTGACGCGCATCGTGCTGACCCATGTCCATGATGACCATGTTGGTGCGCTGGATGCTTTGAAAGCACAGCTTCCCGACGTCAAGGTCTATGTATCCGCCAGAGACGCGCGTTTGATGGAAGGCGATGTGTCGTTGGATCCCGGCGAGCCTAATTCCCCCATTCGCGGCGGGGTGCCGAAGAAGCTGGCGACCCGTGCCGATGTGACGTTTACCGATGGGGATCGCATCGGTTCGTTGCTGGCTGTGGCGGCGCCGGGCCATACGCCGGGGTCCTTTGCCCTGCTGGATACGCGCAGCGGTGCATTGATCGCCGGCGATGCTTTCCAAACCCGCGCAGGCATCGCCGTGAGCGGCATCGTGCGCCCGCTGTTTCCATTCCCGGCCCTGGCCACCTGGCATAAGGAGACCGCACTCGCCAGCGCCCGTAAGCTGGCGAGCTTGAACCCTACGTTGCTGGCGGTAGGGCACGGGCCGGTGCTGAAGCAGCCGGCGGCAGCCATCGCCAAGGCGATTACGGCGGCCGAGCGGGCCTTGGGCAAAGCAGCGGCTGCCAATGCGGCAGCCTCGACGCAGCGAAAGGAGGATTCCCATGTCGCCGAGAGTCGGAATTGACAGCACTGCGGTGCTGATGGCCGCCATAGACGTGGCGAATGCGGAGGGGCTGGAGGCGGTGACGATTACCTCCATCGCCAAGAAGCTGGGCATCCGGCCGCCATCCCTCTATAACCATGTCAGCGGTCTGGAGCAAATTCGCGTGGAATTGGCCAAATACGCGCTGGACCGGTTATATGAGCATATTTCCGCCGCAGTTGGTGATCGGGCAGGGGAGGCGGCGATCCGCGAGTTCGCCAACGCGTATCTCGAATTCGCGCATGCCTATCCCGGATTGTACGATGCGGCGCAAGCGGCGCCGGGCCCTGACCATCCAGCGCTGCAGGAAGCTGGCGGGCGCCTCGTGGACCTGATCTTGCGATACCTCGGCAGCTACTCGCTTACGGAGGAGCAAGCATTGCACGCGGTGCGCGGGCTGCGGAGTTTGATCCACGGCTTTGCCTCGCTGGAGCGGCGCGGAGCGTTTGGCCTTCCGCTGGAGCTGAAGGAGAGCCTGGCGTTTAATCTTGGCTTGTTCCTTCGCGGATTGGAGCAGGTATCATAAGTCACCGGAGCGTGCTTGCGGATGCTTCTGCTGCGAGCGGAAGAGACGCTTGGGTTCAGGGGCGGCGATTCCGATTGACAATGATTTTTCGACTATGATACTTTAGGCTTGAATGAAACAGGAACGCAGGAACCGAGGTGAAGCATCCGTGGGGAAGAAGAAGGGACGTTCCGTGCCTAATGCACCGGCGAACGCGGCAGATAAACCGGCCACGCTGAAGGATCTTCTGGGTCAGGACACGCTGGCGAAGCTGAAGGCGCAAGCTGAAGAATTGAAGAAGGAAGAAGAACGCCGCCAGGAGGAAGCCCGCATCCGCAAGGAGGAGGCTCGCCGGGCGGAGCAGAAACGGCTCGATAACGATTTCGAGCATCTGCTGAATACAAGTAATCTGGATTGGCACAAGTATAAATAAACTCAGCAAAGGCAATGCGGCTCCTGCAAGCGGGAGCTTTTATTTTTGTGCATAAAGTTAAGGAGGACGGAGAATGGAGAGTATCGGGGCGTGGGTCGTCTTTTTCCTGGTGATCGTGGCGCTGGGGTTGTTTAACCGGAGATTCAAATATTCAACCAAGGTTCGGGAATCTTATGAAGAGCTGACTTCGCTGACCGAGCGGACCCGCAGAGGACGAACGACCAAGGCGGACCTGGCGCGGTGGGATGCCGCTTTGGCACGGCTCGAGAAAACCCCAAGCGAATTCAATAAGCTCGATCAGGAGATTGGCTTGCGCAAGGCGTATGTTCAATATTTGGAGCAGCATTATCCGGAGGATGAGCGGCTTCCGGAACTGCGCGAAGCGGCCGCATACCAGAAAGATTCCGTCTGGGGAATGAAAATCAAATCTTAAATTTTGACAGGTCCATCGGGGCGTGATACCATGAGAATCGTCCAAAACTTTTGACATTTTGGTGGTGCCGATGAACAATAAGATCAAGCAATTCCGGAAGCGGCTGGGCTTGACTCAACATGAGCTGGCCGCGGAATGCGGCGTCACGCGCCAAACGATCAATTGCGTGGAGAACGACCGGTACGACCCGACGCTGGAGCTTGCTTTCAAGCTTGCGAAAATTTTGCAGACGAAGGTGGATGAACTGTTTATTTATGAGTAAATTCAACCGCAATTACATCATAACGATGGATGATATTGTAAGAGAAGGGGATCCTATTCTCAGAGTGGTCACGGAGCCGGTCAGCATCCCCCCAACGGAGGAAGATCGCGAGGAAATGGCGGCGATGCTGCAATTTCTGAAGAACAGCCAGGATCCGGAGATGTCGAAGAAATACAAGCTGCGGGCAGGCGTGGGGTTATCCGCCAATCAGATCGGACTAAATAAGCGGATGTTCGCAGCGCTGCTGACGGATGAGAACGGCAAAGATCGGCCGCTGGCGATGTACAATCCGAAGATCATCAGCCATTCGGAAGCGATGACGTATTTGCCGGAGAGCGAGGGCTGCCTGTCGGTCGACCGTCCGGTGCAGGGCTTCGTTCCGCGCTACGAGAAGGTCCAAGTGAAGGCCTACGATGAAGAGGGCAATGAGATCAAGCTGCGGTTCAAAGGCTTTGACGCGATCGTCATGCAGCATGAGATCGATCATCTCAACGGGATCATGTTCTATGATCATATCAATCCGGAGCATCCGTTTAAGCTGCCGAGCGGTGTGCCAATTTCGAGTCTATACTGATCCCGCATCAGCTTGAAGAGAGCCTGCAAAAGTGCAGGAATCATTGCCGCTTTCTTGCATTTCACCGAAAAAAGATGCAGGGATTCACGCAAGCAGTTCATCATTTTTAAATTACGAACGGAGGAATTTCTTTGTCAACTCAATCCCAATCCATTACTGCCATGATCGATCATACGCTGCTGAAGGCGGATGCCGGACGCGCTGCCATTATCAAACTGGCGGAGGAAGCCAAGCAATACGGATTTGCTTCCGTATGCGTGAACCCAACCTGGGTCAAGACTGCTGCGGAGGTCCTGAAAGATTCTCCGGTTAAGGTCTGCACCGTAATTGGCTTCCCGCTGGGCGCCTCGGCGCCGGAAGTGAAGGCGTTTGAAGCATCCCACGCGATTGCCGAAGGCGCGGGTGAAGTCGATATGGTCATCAACATCGGCGCGCTTAAGGACGGCGACGACGGGCTGGTTCTTCGCGATATCGCCGGGGTGGTGCAGGCTGCAGCTGGCAAAGCGCTGGTGAAGGTCATTATCGAGACTTGCCTGCTCACCGAGGAGGAAATCGTGCGGGCCTGCAAGCTGTCCGTGGAAGCTGGAGCCGATTTCGTCAAAACATCGACCGGGTTCTCCACGGGCGGGGCGACCGTCGAAGCGGTGGAGCTGATGCGTAAGACGGTAGGTCCCAACGTTGGCGTGAAGGCGTCCGGCGGCGTGCGTACGCTGGCTGATGCCGAAGCGATGATCAAGGCGGGGGCAACGCGCCTTGGCACCAGTGCCGGTGTGGCCATCGCCCAAGGTCAAAGCGGCCAAAACGACTACTAAGATCAAGCGACATGAGAGAGAAACAGGGTGCTATTCCAGAGCGATTGTGGAAATAGTGCCCTTTTTTCATTTCATCCAAACTTTTTAGGTCCCCTTTCCGTTACAGGTACAGATGTCTCCCGCGGAAGGCATAACTCGATAAAATGTTCGGAAAAGAGGAAACGTATGATACAAATTGATCATTTATCCAAAAAATACACGCGCGGCGGTTTAGCGCTGGACGATGTCACTTTAACGCTAAACGAAGGGATGGTGGGTCTCCTCGGTCCCAACGGCGCCGGGAAATCATCGCTGATGCGGATCCTGGCCACACTGATGCCGCCCACTTCGGGTGAAGCGACGATCTTTGGCATCCCGCTGCGCCAGGCAGAGGAAATTCGCCGCATCATCGGATATTTGCCGCAGCAATTTCAAGTGTATCCGCAGCTTACCGGCGCGGAGTATCTGGATTATGTCGCGGTCATGAAGGGGATTACCGATAAGAAGAAGCGCAAGGCGGAGATCGAAGCGTTGTTGGAGCAAGTCAACCTGCAAGATAAGGCGCGAAAAAGAGTCCAAACCTACTCCGGCGGCATGAAACGCCGTCTTGGGATCGCCCAGGCGCTGCTTGGATCGCCGCGGGTGTTGATCGTCGACGAACCGACGGCCGGCCTGGATCCCGAGGAACGCGTGCGGTTCCGCAATCTGCTGACCCGCTTCAGTCTGGGGCGGATCGTCTTGCTGTCGACGCACATCGTGGCCGACATTGAGAGCAATTGCCGACAGATCGCCGTCCTGAATAAAGGTAAAGTGAAACTGTCCGGGGAACTGGCAGATCTGCAGCAATTCGGAAGCGGGAAGGTCTGGGAGGTTCGCCTTACCGACAGCCAATTTGCCCGGTTGGATCCGATGTCCGTCGTGTCCACGCAGCCGACCGAAGGCGGCCTGTTCTGCCGGATTATCAGCGAGTTGCCGCCGGAGGGGGCAAGCGAAGCCAAGCTGGCCTCGCCGACGCTGGAGGATGGCTACTTGGCTCTGCTCAGATCGGAGCGGATGGAAGGGGCGGCGTATGGATCATGAGTAAAGTAAGACGCCTGTTCCAATTTGAGCTTCGCCTGTTGTTTGGGAACCGTTGGCTGTTGGGAATCCTTGTGATCTTTGGGGGACTGCTGTTTTTGAATCTCAGAAATTTGCCAAACCAGGATAGCCTGTTCTTCCCACGGTCCTATACCAGCCTCACTCTACTGCACACGATGAGCCTGGGGTTGACGATGCTGCTAGGCGTACTGATGATCCGCCGGGATATTCGCCGAACCTCCTTTGAATGGAATGCGGCGTTGCCGGTGTCCTATGTTTCTAGAATTTCAGCCAAATACGTGGCGGGAGTGTTGTATTTTACGGTGTTCACGCTGCTGGCCGGTGCCATGTTTGCCTGGGTTTCCTCGCAGACGGGCGTAGCCTCCTCGATCACCTGGTACTATACGAGCTATTATATGCTCAGCTTTGAAGTGTCCTATCTCGTTACCTTGGCGCTGGCCATGCTGCTTGCGATTTGCATCGCGAATCGGGCTGTCTATTTGATCGCTTTTTGCGCCTGGATGTTTGGGACGTTCTTTCTGGATATTTTCCTGCTCGAACGCAACAGATGGTACGTGCTGCGTACGTTCCACCTCAATCAATTGTTTGTGACCGGGGACCCCGATGCTGAAACATGGGGGATTCGTCTCATCGCAGACGATCTGGCGATATCCCGCTGGTTTGTTCTGGCGTTTACGCTGCTGCTGTTAACAGCCGGTGTGTTCCTGCTGAATCGGCTGCGTCCCACGGCTTATCAGCGCAGAAATTGGGTAGCCGGGGGATTGGCTTTGGTGCTCGCAGCGGGAACTTTTTTCCCTTATCTGTCTGTTTGGAGCGAGCGGAATCGTGACTTCTATGCCAAGTTAAACGACCCGGCCGTCCTGTCCACGGGTGATGTCCAAAGACTGAAGGTGGAAACGATTCGGATCGACAAGTATGATATCGATCTCGAGCGGGAGCCGGATGATCGCTTAAGCATCAAGACGGTCATGGATATTCCTGCGGGGGAGTTAGCGGGACGCAGCGAGCTGGTGTTTACCTTAAATCGGACGTTCCATGTAGACCATGTCACGGTGAAGGGGGAAGCCGTTCCGTTTTCGCATGAAGGAGAGAAGTTGACGCTCAAGTTATCCGCCCCTCTGTCTGCCCATGACGCGGTTCAGGTCGAGATGGCCTACAGCGGGAAAGTGATGGATTACGTGGCCGAGAATTATACGGAAGGAGCGTATCTGGCTTTCGTCAAAGGAGAAAACGTTAGACTCCCGGGATATATCGCCTGGTATCCACTGCCGGGAGATTATCCGGTTTACGTTAAAAATACGAGCCAAAAGGCCATCAACATCGCATCAGATTTTGGCGGTTGGCTGCTGCCGTCCGCTGATTTTCGAATTACCGCGACCGGATTTGAGACCAAGCTCTACGGGAACCTGGAGCAGGTGGAGCAGACCGCGGAAGGACAAGTGTTTGAGGGCAACTCGTCGGCATTCGTGAAGTTATACGGCGGGGAGTTTGAGGAGGTGGCCAATCCGAAATTGCCGGTTCGGCTCGTGACCACCCCTTATAACGTGGGAAGAGCACAGAAGCTGCTGGAGACGTGGGCGAACGAGTACGCCTATTTTAAAAGCTGGGTTGAACCTTGGGAACCCAAGCTAGACCAGTTGCTTATGCTGCCGTTGGATGATAACCACTCGCCTGACTTGGAGAATAAGACCGGGTACTTGATCTGGCTGGTCACGGAACATGAGCAGTATACGAACATGCTGATGAATTCGATGCTGCTGGGCTCAAGCGAAGGAGAATACAACATTCTGGATGTATCAAAAGACGTGCGTCCGCAGATTCGGGCTTTGATGTGGTATATATATTTCCGGGAGCATAGAGACTTCACGGCAGAGGATCTGAAGCAAGGCGCCGGCGGCAGCCTGCTGTACAGTATAATGGAACCGAACGATGAGACCGACCCGAATCATCTTGGTTTGCAGATGGCAACGCAGGTGGCTCAAGCGCTGGATGAAGGGAAAAATAATCAGGTGAAACAGGTTCTAAACCATTTTTACGCCAAGGGGCTGGAAATCCCCCAAGTGGATGATCCTGAGGGACGGACGGGACCGATTCCGTATACCGAATGGGAACAAGTATGGAAGCAGGTGATGCATGATGATGCCGACGCCAACTAACGCTCAAAGCCGAAACAGCTGGTTCCGCGGATGGACCTTGGAGTTGAAGGTGCATAAGCAACCGATTACCTGGCTGACGCTGCTGATGTTTGTGCTTTATCTGCTTGGTATTTTGTTGGGGGATCCCGAACGGCCAAGAAATGTATACTACTTCTCGGAAATGGCCATGTTCTCGGTAGCGGTGCTCCTGCCTCTGCTCTTGTTCCAGCGGGACATTGGAGGCGGCATGGAGGTTCTCGCGACGTACCCCGTGTCTTTAGGACAGCTGGTTTTCCGAAAATGGCTGCTTTCACTTCTGCTGACAGTCGGGTTAGGGGTCATTCTGATGTCGGTCTATGCGTGGTTTTTCGGGGGGATATGGACCATCCGTCATCCTTGGAACGGCGCAGAGGCTATACCGAGGGCCGAGATGAGCGTCTACTCCCTGATCCTTCAGAACCTGCCGGCTTATGTGCTGCTTAACTCTTTAACGATAGTTGGAATCGTGCTGTTTCGCCGTATATACGGCGGCTTGGTGCTTGGCTTCGCCGTCTGGGTTATGGACTCCCTTAGTTTTGGCGATTGGCTGGGCCGTTGGACATTGTATGCGAGCTATTTAAAGAAGTCGTACTCCTTTCCACAAAATCGAATCGGCTTGTTGATCGCATCGCTGCTATTGCTTGCTTTTGCCGTTTGGTTGATGGGCAGGAGAGAACGCTGGATTAGCGCAGAAGAGGAATAACGCTCGCCTTACAGAGCCTACAGGGCAGGGCGTTTGATTGATATGGAACAACCTACTATAGAAATTAGGGGGAGGGGGAAAAACAATGATTTCGGACACGCTGTTGGCCGAGCGAATGGCTGCCGGCGATCAAGAAGCGTTCGAGCTGCTGGTAACGAGGTATCACGGGCCGCTGCTGTCCTATGTCACCAGTCAGCTCAAGGACCGGGGGAAAGCGGAGGATATCGTCCAGGAGACGTTTATCCGGCTGATTCGCCACCTGAAAAGGCATGGCGGTATGGAGCAGCTTCGCCCGTGGCTCTATAAAGTGGCGCTGAATTTGTGCCGAGATTATTGGCGCAGCGCGTCCTACCGTTCAGAGTACGCGGGGATCGACACGATTCCGGAGGATACCGATCCGTCACCAAGGGCGGAGGAATTGATCGAACGGCAGGAGACGGTACAGCAGCTGGCCGAGACGATGACGATGCTTCCGGAACTGCAGCAAGAGGTCGTGCGCATGCGCTTCTTCCATGATCTAAAACTGCAGGAAATCGCAGAGCTGCTGGGGTTGCCGCTGAGCTCCGTCAAGTCGCACCTTTATGGAGGATTGCGCAAGTTGAAGCGGGTGCTGTCCCGCTCAGCAGACTCGCCGTTATCGGTTTCAGACGATGAGGTCCCTAAAATTCATGGAAAAAAGGAAAGTGAGGTGCCGATGCATGGAACGATCCATTGATAAAGAGCTGGAGCAATTGGAGCGGGAGCTGTGCGAGCCGCTGCGGCAGGCGCTGCAGCCGGGACCAACTCCGTCGGAAACCGCGGCGCTGATTAAGGCGCTGCAGCCGGAATTCGCCGCCCTTCAAGCGCAAAATGCGGCGGCATCGCTGGATTTTAATGCTGAAGTGGAACCGCCCACCTTAGGTCGGTTGCTGCGGAGTCAATTTCGTTTGAACCGCCGTTCGTTGATGTTGACGGGGGCAGCTATCTTTTTGATGCTGGTATTTTTGGTGGATCCGCGTCATCCGCTGAGCAATGAGTTGCTGGGGGATCGGGTGCCGGGATTTTTCTCTCTGATTACCCCGCTGATGCTGATCGCCTCGATGCTATACAGTTATCGCAGCTGGGATCGCGGCATGCGCGCGATCGAGAGCGTGACCCCCTACCCGCCGGCGCTGGTCATATACAGCCGCATGCTGATGATCATGGCGATGGTCGTGGGCTGGGCGCTGATCAGCTCCATCATGGTGAGCATTCGTGTGGCGACGGTCGGCGAAGCGACATTGCCATTGATTCCTTTCTTGCTGGAATGGTTAGGGATTTCTCTGCTCATCGGAGGAGCGGCAATGTACGTGTTGTTTCGTTACGGACATAAGGCGGGGGTATGGACCGCAGTCGGCGTCTACCTTCTGTGGCTGGTTCTCTTCGACCAGATGGCTTCGATGAACCTAACGGCCGGGGCGGAAGCAGGTACTGTGATGAATGCAGCATGTCTGCTGGTTGGTGTTCTTCTGTTGTTCCGCTCATATTTTCGCAGTCAGAATCTGAGAACCGCTATCGGTCAGGATGGTGCTCAGCGATGATTCACATCGAAGGGCTGCGGGAACGCCCGATCGGCGGATTTATCCTGCAGATCGACCAATTGAAGTTGAGACCGGGGATCACCTTGCTGGTTGGGGTGAACGGAGCCGGAAAAACTACTCTGCTGGAGCTTTTGGCGACGGTAAATCTGCCGGATCAAGGAGAAATTCTCTATCAGGGGCGGTCGGCGCTGGCCGATCTGCCGCTGGTACGCAGTCAAATCGGATACGTGCCGTCCGAAGTTGAGCTGTATGAAAATATGACGCCGCACAAGCTGCTCAATTATTTGTCTGAGCTGAAGGGTGTTTTTCACTCGGAGCGAACGGAGGAGCTGCTTCGTGATTTTCGGTTGGAAGCTTATCGTGACACGAAGATCAAGCACTTATCCGGCGGCGTGCAGCGGCGGATCGCTCTGGCCCAGTCGCTGCTCGCTGCTCCGCGCTTCCTGTTTCTTGACGAGCCGCTGAACGGGATGGATACCGGAGAGCGGAAGATGGCGATCGCTTATTTGAACCGGTATGCCGAAGGACGAATGGTGATCGCGGCGGTGCATGAGCTGCGCGAATGGGAGGAAGCAGCGGATGATGTGCTGTGGCTGGATCAGGGAAAGGTTCGTTTTTACGGCGGAAAAACGTCCTGGATGGCAGATTTGCCCTACCGGGTATGGGAAGGGATGCTGACGCGCAAGCAATTTGATCAGTGCCCGGAGACCGGGTTGATTGAGTTTCGGGAAACGGCGGAAGGCATTTATGTCAAGCTGGTTGGGGAAGCCCCCTTGTTTCCAGAGCTCCGCGAAGGGGAGCCGACGTTCGAGGATGCTTATTTTATCCGGAAATATCAACGGGTTTAGCTCAAATTGAATAATTCATATAAAATTTATCGGATTTCCTATTTTCAAATCCCAAGAGATGTGAGAGAATATGAAAAAACATTCTCGATTTCTCATGATTTCGAAGATTTGAAGGAGGAATTATCCATGTCTGAAGAGCGTCAATATGCCCCAGAAACGCTGGCGATTCATGCCGGCCAGGAGATCGATCCCACTACATACTCCCGTGCGGTCCCGCTGTACCAGACGACGTCGTATGGTTTTCGCGATACCGAGCATGCGGCGAATCTGTTTGGTTTGAAGGAATTCGGCAACATTTACTCGCGGATCATGAACCCAACCAATGACGTGTTCGAGAAGCGTGTAGCTGCGCTAGAAGGCGGCGTCGGGGCATTGGCGACGGCCTCGGGTCAGGCAGCGATCACTTTCTCCATCTTAAATATTGCCGGGGCGGGTGACGAAATCGTCTCCTCGACCTCGTTGTACGGCGGCACCTATAATCTGTTTTCCACTACGCTGCCTAAGCTTGGCGTGCATGTGAAGTTCGTGGATTCCTCGAATCCGGAGAACTTCCGTGCAGCGATCACGGATAAGACGAAGGCGCTTTATGCGGAGACGATCGGCAATCCGAAGGGCGACGTGCTGGACATCGAAGCGGTCGCGGCGATTGCCCATGAGCACGGGATTCCGCTGATCGTCGACAATACGTTCCCGAGCCCGTATTTGCTGCGTCCGATCGACTTCGGGGCGGACATCGTTGTGCACTCGGCGACGAAGTTTATCGGCGGGCACGGCACTTCGATCGGCGGCATCATCGTCGACAGCGGGAAATTCGACTGGGCGGCCAGCGGGAAATTCCCGGGCTTGACCGAGCCGGATCCAAGCTATCATGGCGTTGTATATACGCAAGCTGTTGGTCCGCTTGCTTACATTATTAAGGCTCGCGTTCAATTGCAGCGCGATCTTGGTGCTTCGTTGTCGCCGTTTAATGCGTGGTTGCTGCTGCAAGGGCTGGAAACATTGCATCTGCGCGTGGAACGTCACAGCCAGAACGCCCTGAAGGTGGCGCAATATCTGGAATCGCATGAGCTGGTCGAATGGGTCAGCTATGCAGGACTGCCAAGCCACCCATCCTATGAACTGGCGCAAAAATACTTGCCGAAAGGACAAGGCGCGATCCTCACGTTTGAAATCCGCGGCGGCGTGGAAGCCGGTCGCAAGCTGATCAACAGCGTGAAGCTGTTCTCGCATCTGGCCAATGTCGGCGATTCGAAGTCGCTGATCATTCATCCGGCCAGCACAACGCACCAGCAGTTGACGGAAGCGGAGCAACTGGCCGCGGGCGTTACGCCGGGGCTAATCCGTTTGTCCGTAGGGACGGAGTCGATCGACGACATCCTGTACGATTTGGAGCAGGCGATTGCTGCGAGTCAGGCCTAATACGATGAATATAGAAGCCGCTGAACCGGAGTTTGTTGGTCCGATCAGCGGCTTTTTTTTCGTGTGTGGACAAGGGCTGCGCTGTGAATCTAAAATCGAGGTCGACAGGTGTTTACAAAATGGAAATATCGGCATACAATTAAGACAAAAGTTTCTCTAAACCAAAATTATTGTCCTAATTCAACAATGATTATCGTTCTCATTTGTGAGCTGCTCCGGGAAGATCCCGGGGCAGCTTGCGCCATTTTTAGGGGGTTAACAATAATATTCATTCTCATCTTGACCGCCTGTATAAGGAGGAGTTTATCATGGAAGTCGCCCATCGAAGAACCTTGCCGGAAGTGAATCAAACCGCCCATCAACCTAACCCGGGCGGGAAGCGGCGGTTGAATTGGAAGCGGCTCTTCAGCCACCGGGAGCTGCTGCTCGCGCTAGGCAGCGGCGGGTTGATGCTTACCGCATGGGTCTGGGGGATGCAGGGGATGATGCCTTGGATCTCCGTCGCGCTCTATATTGCCGCGTATGCGGTGGGGGGTTATGTGAAGGCACGGGAAGGCTTAATCACTTTAATCCAAGAGCGGGATTTGGATGTCAATTTGCTGATGATCGCGGCGGCGTTGGGTGCTGCCTCGATTGGCTATTGGAATGAAGGGGCGATGCTCATCTTCATCTTTGCGTTAAGCGGCGCTCTGGAGTCGTTCGCCAGTGAACAGAGCCAGAAGGACATCTCGGCGCTGATTGCGATGAAGCCGGAAACGGCGCTTCGCGTTGGCGAAGATGGGATGGAGCTGGTGCCGGTGGAGGCGCTGGCCGTGGGCGACCTGCTGCTGGTGAAGCCCGGGGAGGTGATCCCGGCAGACGGGGTCATTCGCACCGGAAGCTCTGCGGTGAATCAATCCGCCATCACCGGAGAATCGATCCCAGTGGATAAGCAGCCGGGAGACGGAGTGTATGCCGGAACGATCAATGGAGAAGGGGCGATTTATGTAGAGGTGTCCAGCCCGGCGGAAGGCACCTTGTTTGCTAAAATTATCACCCTCGTGGAGCAAGCTCAGCAGGAGGTGCCGGGAACGCAGCGGTTTATTCAGCGGCTGGAGGGCATTTACGCCAAGACCATTGTGGCGGCAACGCTGGGCCTAATCCTGCTCACCCCGTGGTTGCTTGGATGGAGCTGGTCGTTTGCTTTTTACAAGGCGATGGTGTTTCTTGTCGTGGCTTCCCCGTGCGCGATTGTGTCGTCGGTGATGCCGGCGATGCTCTCGGCGATGTCGAAGAGCGCCCGCAAAGGCGTGCTGTTCAAAGGCGCAGCTCATATGGACCACCTGGGCAGCGTTCGGGCCGTCGCGTTGGATAAAACCGGGACGCTGACGGAAGGCTCGCCGGTGGTCACCGGGCTGTACACCGTCGAAGGCATTGACCCGCGGGAGGTGCTGGCTGCCAGCGCTGCGGCAGAGAGCCTGTCGGAGCATCCGCTGGCTCAAGCGATCGTACGCAAAGCGCAAGCCGAAGGGCTGCCGATCGACGGGGCCGAGGCACTGCGGGCGCTTCCGGGCTGGGGCATCGAAGCGAAGGTCAGCGGCGCGATGTGGCGCATCGGCAAGGCGGACGCTGGCGACTCGCTGCTGCCAGGACCGCTGGCTGAGCAGCTTCGCGAGTGGATCGCCGAGGGGCACACCGTCTCCGTCATTCAACGGGACGGGGAATACATCGGCCTCATTGCGCTCCGCGACGAGGTGCGCCCGCAGGCCAAGGCGGCCATCGCCCGGCTGCACGAGCTGGGGATCGCCGTCGCGATGTTAACCGGCGACCGCAGCGTAACCGCCCATGCGCTGGCCAAGGAGATCGGCGTGGACCTCGTGTACGCCGATTTGCTCCCGCAGGAGAAGGTCGCGCATGTCAAGGCGCTGCGGGAGCGCTACGGCAGCGTCGCGATGGTTGGCGACGGCGTTAACGATGCGCCGGCACTCGCAGCCGCAAGCGTGGGCATCGCTATGGGCGGCGGCGGCAGCGGGGCCGCGCTGGACGTGGCCGATGTCGTGCTGATGAACGACAGCATCGAGCGGATTGCGGAGACGATCTCGCTTGCCCGGCGCGCTCGGCGGATCGTGAAGCAGAATCTGGCGTTTGCCGGTGCGGTGATTCTGATGCTGATCGTTAGCAACTTCGCAGCGGATATCCCTTTGCCGTTTGGTGTTGTGGGTCATGAAGGCAGTACGCTGTTGGTCATCTTGAACGGGCTGCGACTGCTTCGGTAACGATCTTCACCATTCCTTCATTTAACCTTCACCATACCTAACCATTACAAAGATTGACAGATCCCTGCAACCTTCACATAATTAGAATCAAGCCAATCTTATATCTATTATTTGAGATGAATCCATTTGAAAGGATTTGAGGATATGTACAAATCAATTATTATCGGAACCGGACCGGCCGGATTAACCGCTGCAATATATCTTGCTCGCGCGAACATGAATCCACTGGTGATTGAAGGCCCGCAGCCCGGCGGTCAATTAACAACTACAACGGAAGTCGAAAATTTCCCGGGGTTCCCGGATGGGATCATGGGCCCGGAATTGATGGATAATATGCGCAAGCAAGCCGAACGTTTTGGCGCTGAATTCCGCATGGGCTGGGTGAATAGTGTAGATTTGAGTCAACGTCCGTTTAAATTGCAGGTCGAAGGACTTGGTGAACTCGTGACTGAGACGTTGATCTTGTCGACCGGGGCTACGGCCAAATACCTGGGCATTCCGGGTGAAGAGTTGAACGTTGGACGCGGCGTAAGCACGTGCGCAACCTGTGATGGTTTCTTCTTCCGCAACAAGGAGATTATCGTCGTTGGCGGCGGCGACTCCGCCATGGAGGAAGCCAGCTTCCTGACCCGCTTTGCTACGAAAGTGACGGTGGTGCACCGCCGCGATGAGCTTCGCGCCTCGAAGATTATGCAGGATCGCGTCCGCAGCAACGAGAAAATCGAGCTGGCGCTCAACCGCACACCGCTTGAAGTTATCGCTGGGGAACAAGGGGTTACCGGCTTGAAAGTGCGCAACAACGCAACGGGCGAGGAAGAAATCATTCCTGCCAGCGGCGTATTCGTGGCGATTGGTCACCAACCGAACACTTCGTTCTTGGGCGGCCAAATCGAGCTGGATGCGAACGGGTACATCGTGGTGAAGCCAGGCACTTCCGAGACCAACGTTCCGGGCGTTTTCGCCTGCGGCGACGTCCAGGACAACCGCTACCGTCAAGCGATCACGGCTGCCGGAAGCGGCTGCATGGCAGCGATCGATTGCGAGAAATTTATCGAAAGCATGGAGCATGAGCAAGCGGCAGCTGCTGTAAAATAAGCAATAGCCAAACGGCGATACAGGAAGGGCCTGTATCGCCGTTTTCTTTTGCAGAGTTATAAAATGATTGCGCTTCCTAGATTAGATAAATAGTCCAGCAATCAGTTGGAATACGAAGTATCCCAACACTCCGCCGCCGATTAAGGCAAGGCCCGCCCGCTTGCGGCCCTGGAACAGTCGAAGTACACCGAGGCTCACCATAGGCGCCACAATCAACAGAAAAAACATGACAGCCAAAAATAATTCCACCGAAATATCCGAAATATTGACGATAGTCATCCAATCGATTCTCCGTTCCTATGGAAGTCTGAAAAATTATGCAATGACATTTATCACATTTTTATGTTTTTATTATACATAAGCCCAGCTTTCATTTGTAGAAGCTGATTGTGAATTTTAGGAAACAGATTTTCGTGGAAATCTCGAAGAAATCGACTTAAGGAAGTTGTCCAAATCCGGTTTTGCCTCGACAAAACTAGTAAGCTTTTGCAGGAATGGCTGTGTTACAATGGGCTTGATCGCAAGATTGGCAGCAATTGTTGAGGCAGCTTGACCGGAAGGTGAGGGAAGCCAGATGGGAAAGAAAATCGGGAGACTTTCAAGAGGTTGGCTCATAACCGGGGTGATCGGCGGTTTATTGCTGAGTGCTGAACCCCTCGCATGGATTACAGTCCCGGTGCAAGCGGCAGCGGAGCCGGCGACGGTCACCACGACCAAGCAATTGCAGGCGAAGCTGGCGCAAGGGATGGAGGCGCGGAACCCAACGATTACCTTGAAATATAAGGGGTCGACCAATAATTTGGAGAAACAGCTGAAGCAAGCGGTGAACGATGCGCTGGAAGCTGATCCGTACACGAAATATATCGTGGATCGTTACGTCTACTCCTGGCGCGGCACGACGAGCTCGGCCAAAATCACCCTGCAGGTGCATTACCGTGAAACCGCTGAGCAAACGGCTTACGTCCGCCAAAGGGTGAAGAACATCCTGAAGCAGCTGATCCAACCGGGAATGAACAACCATCAGAAAATCAAAGCGATTCATGATTATGTTGTGTTGAACTTGAAGTACGATACCGATCTACAGAAATATACCGCTTATGAAGGGCTCAAAACCGGGGAAGCGGTATGTCAGGGCTACGCCTTGTTGACTTACGAGTTGCTGAAGGAAGCCGGGATTGAGAACCGACTAGTCGAAGGGACAGCGGGGGGCCAGCTGCATGCATGGAACCTCGTGCGTCTCGACAACCGCTGGTACCATTTGGACACGACCTGGGACGACCCGGTTCCTGATGTGCCTAAGCGTGTGAATTATACGTATTACTTGCGAACCGATGAGCAGATGAGGCAGGATCATGTCTGGAAGGCGGCCGATTATCCTCGGGCATCCGTTCCTTATATTCAAACCTTGCAGGCGTTAATTGAGGCTGGCGGGGAGAAAAAGCACACTTATCTCGCCCTGAAGACCGCGCTGGGGTATGACTTATATGATGCCGATGCAGCCGTGTCCAATGCCAAAGGAATCGCGGAGCGAGTGAAGGCCGGGATGAAGGAAGGAAAAGCGACAGTGACCGTGCGTTACGCCGGTTCGGATGAGCAGCTGCTGGAGGACTTGACCAGGCTGTACAACTTGGGCATCCGCAATATCCGCTACCTGATGCAGCCTTTGGACGGAACGGATGATTTGCGGGTGGAGATTCATTGGGAATAAGTTTGGATAAAAAAATAACGAGCAAGGATCACAGACATCTCCTGTCGGGTGATCCTTGCTCGTTTTGTTATCTTTACTTGCTGCCCCCGCGGTCGCGGCCCGCCATCTGCTGCCAGACGGTTCCGGCGGCTTGCTCGCCGGACTCGATCCGCTCGACGGCCATGCGCGCTTGCAGACCGACCTCGAACTCAGGGTCGTCCACCGCTGCGCGCAGCGCCTCCAAGGCATCATCCGTGCCGACCTCGTATAGGAAGCGGGCCGCGCGCCAGCGGACCAGCTTGCTGCTGTCCGACAGCGCGGCGATCATCGGCCTTGTGGCTGCCGGATCGCCGATGTCGGACAGCGTGTCGCCGGCGGTGCGCCGCACGGCGGCGGAAGAGTCGCGCAGCGCCTCATACAGCAGCTCCATCGCCTCCGGCGTCCGCAGATCGCCGAGATACACGACGGCGAGCCGGCGGAGCTGCATTTGCGGATCGCGCAGCGCCTCCGCCAGCAACGGCAACGCCTCTTCGGTTGGCTGCTGCAGCGACTCCAGCGCGGCGTAGCGCACGCGCCAATCCGGGTCCTTCATCCGCTCGCGGATTTCGTCCAGGCTCAGCGCGCGCCGCTGCTCGACGAACTCCTTCTCGCTGCGGCCGTGGGCGATGGCTTGCTCGACGATGCCTTTCAGCCGCTCCGGCGGAAAGGCCGCCTCCAGCTCCTGCTCGATCTCGCGGGCGATGTCCGGCAGCTCGCCGTAGCGCACGCCGTAGTCCACGAGCTTGCGCTCCTTGATCAGCGTGGCGCTGGCCACCTCAGTGACGGCGTTCACGAACCGCTCGGACAACGAGATCCGTTCCTCTTGGTTCCCCGCCTTCACCCGAATTTGCATCGGGATGCCCCGGAAGAACTGCACGAATACCTGGGCTTCCCCAAATCCCGAGGCTTCCCCGCTCTCCGGAGTCCAGGCTGATTCGACGCCTTCCTGTCCGAACTGCTTCTGCACTTCGGACAAGATCGCTGCCCAATCAGCGCTGCCTTTCCGATCCAAAGCGACAAAATCAGCGGTGTGGAATACGCTTTTGACCCCAGGGATCTGCAGCAATCCGCGAATCCAAGCAGGGGCGGAGCGTTCGTTGTCCCGTGTATATGTTTTCCGAATCCCCGGCTCCAGGCTTTCATCCAAATGGAGTTTCATCGTATTTGGGCTGGGGGTCGGTTCGATAAAGACGATCTTCATAGATCATCACGACTCCTTTCTATTAGGTAAGGACTTAATCCAATCCTTGATGGTTTAATTTTAAACTTTTCGTGTCTATTGTACCTCAATGCGGCCTATTGCCCAACCCTTACAGGAATAAAAAGGAACATCCGCGACACACTAAATGGGCAAGGAGGCGAAGGCATGTTCCGAAAACAAGAGCGAACTCTGGCGATCGTATGTCTCATCGTGGCAGTGATCATGTTGTATGCCTTTATCAAAAGCGTGATTCGCTTCCTCCATTACTTCTCTTGAAGGAGCTTCGTTATGACACATCTTGACCCGGTCACGTTAAGCCGGATGCTTACCGGGCTGACCTTGTTTGTACATATCATCTTTGCATCGATTGGCGTGGGCGTACCGCTGATGATCGCACTGGCGGAGTGGCGGGGCATTCGCGCGAACGATCCGCATTATACGATGCTGGCTCGTCGCTGGGCTCGCGGCTTCGTCATCTCCGTGGCGATTGGAGTTGTGACCGGTACGTCTATCGGCTTGCAGCTAAGCCTGCTTTGGCCTACCTTTATGCGCGTCGCCGGGCAGGCGATTGCGCTGCCGTTGTTTATGGAGACCTTCGCCTTTTTTGTGGAGGCGATTTTCCTGGGAATCTACCTATATACATGGGATCGTTTCAAAAATAAAGGGCTGCACCTGCTCCTGTTGATTCCGGTCGCCATCGGTTCTTCCGCCTCCGCCTTCTTCATCACCACGCTGAACGCCTTCATGAACACCCCGCAGGGATTCACCCTCAAAAATGGGGTCATCGCCGACTTCCGTCCGCTGGTCGCGATGTTTAACCCGGCCACGCCAACCAAGGTATCCCATGTCCTGGCTTCTTCGTATACGGCCAGTGCGGGAATTCTGGCAGGCATCGCGGCGTTTAGTTTGCTGCGCGGCCGGGATCACGTTTATTTCAAAAAGGCGCTGAAGCTGACCGTCATGTCTGCCTTCGTATTTGCTCTGGCGACGGCGGTGATCGGGGATTTCTCCGGCAAGTTTCTGGCTAAGTACCAGCCGGAGAAGCTGGCGGCCGCGGAATGGCATTTTGAAACGATGGAACGGGCACCGCTGATTTATGGCGGCGTCCTGGATGAAGCGGGAAATGTCAAATACGCGCTGAAAATCCCGTATGCGCTTAGCATCCTTGCCGGTAACTCGCCAAATACCCGGGTCATCGGGTTAGAGGAGTTCCCGGAGGATGAGCGTCCGCCTTTGCTGATTCATTATATGTTTGACCTTAAGGTCACGATCGGGGCGCTGCTCGTGCTGATTCCGTTCCTGTATTTGCTGCGACGCTACTTGCCCGGCGGCAAAACGAAGGTTCCGGTCTGGCTGCTGATCGGCATTCTGGCGCTGGGACCGCTGGCGATGGTTGCCATCGAGCTCGGCTGGATGTTCGCCGAGTTTGGCCGTCAGCCGTGGATCATCCGGGGGTACATGAAGGTGGGGGAAGCCGCCACCACCTCGGAAAGCGTTGGTCCGATGCTGCTGATGTTTGCGGTGCTGTATCTGGTTCTGTGCCTTTCCTGCGTTTACGTATTATCCCGGATGTTCCGCAACAAGGATGTGCTTACCGAGCTGCGGCAAGCTGGGCTTGAGGGAGGAGACGCGAAATGAGCTATGAGCTGGTCGGCATTACGGTGTTATGGACGTTTCTGTTTGGTTATTTGATCGTCGCTTCCGTTGATTTTGGGGCCGGATTTTTCAGCTATTACAGCGTGATCACCGGCCACGAAAACAAAATCCACGACATTATTCAACGGTACCTGTCACCGGTGTGGGAAGTGACCAACGTGTTTTTGATCTTTTTCGTCGTTGGGTTGGTCGGGTTCTTTCCGGATTCCGCTTACTATTACGGCACGGCGCTGCTCATTCCCGGCAGCTTGGTGACCGTGCTGCTCGCCTTGCGAGGCGCTTATTACGCGTATAACACCTATGGCGCGAGCCAAGCGAACAACAAAACGTATATGGCGATCTACGGGGCGACGGGTTTGCTGATTCCGGCGGCCCTTTCGACGATCTTGGCGATTTCGGAAGGCGGGATTATCGGCGAGCGCGACGGGAAGGTTGTGTTGGATTGGGCCGCCTTCTTCGCCAATCCGTACACCTGGTCGGTCATTCTGCTGGCGCTGGTGTCGGTGCTGTATATTTCGGCGATGTTTCTTGCTTTTTATGCCGATAAAGCGGAGGATCAGCGGGCTTTCGGAGTCCTGCGCGGGTATGCTTTGCTGTGGAGCGGGCCGACGATTCTCGCCTGTGTATTCGCCTTTTTTCAGATCAATCGGCAAAATCCGGAGCATTTCGCACATATGTTAGATATGGCGTGGATGTTTATCGCGTCTCTGATTTGTTATCTGGGGGCCGTCTTCTTGATGTGGAAAAAACGGCGGCTCGGCTGGTCCTTCCTGCTGGTCATGCTGCAGTTCGGGTTCGCTTGGTACGGCTATGGCCGCAGCCACCTTCCCTATATTCTCTATAAGCAGGTGAGTATCTATGAGAGCTTTACGAACGAGACGATGGCTGTCGCTTTAATCACCGCATTTGTCGCGGGATTGTGTATTCTCATTCCTTCCTTGTTTTTGCTGATGCGGTTATTTTTGTTTGATGCCAAATATGTAAGAGGCAATTCGCCGGGGAAAGGGTGAAGGGAATGGAATGGTTTATGATGATGATCGCGCCGGAGTTGGTGGTCGCTGGGGCGGTTCTTTTCTTATTTCTCTATGCCTGGAAATATAAGGATCGGGTCGATTGACCCATAAAATTTGGGTTTAGGCCGGGGATTGGTCTAGAATGAATGATAGAGAGAGCGAAAGTAATGCGGAGAGGAGTCACTGGAGCGATGCCAAGAAGAATGCGCTACAACAACCTCGATAATGTCAGCACCGACAAAACGTTAAAGCAATTTAAGCAGCTTCGGGAAGAACGGCGCAGAAAAAAGAAGGACTATTCCTTCCTGATTCCCAATAAGCCGCCGGAGCTCGATTATTTGCAGGCGAACCGGGAAGAGAGCACGATTACGTGGATCGGTCATTCGACGTTTCTGATCCAATATCAAGGGTTGAATATCGTTACCGATCCCGTCTGGGCGATGCGGATGGGATTTCAACGCCGGCTCACCGAGCCGGGGATCCCCATTCATCAACTGCCGCCCATCGATGTGATCCTGATATCTCATTCCCATTATGATCATATGCATTTTGCTTCGATTCGTCGGATTTATCACAAAGATACGACTATCATTGTCCCAGTTGGTCTGGGGCGGAAAATGTGGCGGAAAGGGTTCTACAACGTCCATGAAATGAACTGGTGGGAACGGATAAGGATTGGGGAGGTAGACATCTCCTTTGTCCCGACTCAGCACTGGACGCGCCGCACGCCATTTGATACGAATACGTCTCATTGGGGCGGCTACGTCCTGGAGCCGGTGCCAAGCGAGGCGGAGAAGAAACCGCCGGTCATTTATTTTGCCGGAGACAGCGGTTATTTCCGCGGATTTGCCGAAATCGGCGAACGCTATCAGATCGATGTGGCGTTGCTGCCGATCGGCGCTTATGAGCCGGAATGGTTCATGACCAGCCAGCATACGACGCCGGAGGAGGCGCTGCAAGCGTTCGTTGACGTCAAGGCGAAGCTGATGATTCCGATGCATTACGGCACCTTCCGGCTCGCCGATGATACCGCGCAGGAGGCGCTGGACCGTCTGGAGAAGGAGCGGGTCCGCCTAGGCTTCTCCGAGGAGACGATTCGACTGCTGCATCACGGGGAAACGCTGCGATTGCCAGAGGAGTAACAGGCTGCTCTAGCTGCTTTACACGCGAACAGCAAAATGCTCCATCAGATTCCGTAAACTGAGCTTGGCGGTGTTAGGCAGCACGATGTCGGCTTTTGGGAACTGCTTGGCATCGCCGATGGCGACAGCGAACATGCCTGCCGCCTTAATCGCGTCGACGCCGGATACAGCGTCTTCCACGCCGATGCAAGCCGACGGCTCGACCTGAAGCTGGGCGGCCGCAGTCAGGAAAATCTCCGGATCCGGCTTATTGTTCTTTAAGCGGGTGACGTCCACAATCACATCAAACCAGCTGGTCACGCCCAGTCCGTCCAAGACGGTTTGGGCGTTTTTGCTGGCGGAAGCGATCCCGGTCTTGATCCCGGCCTCCCGCAGTTCGGTGAGGAATTCCGAAATTCCCGGCAAAAGGTCGGCTGGGGTGATTTTTTCGATTAACTTGACGTAAAGGTTGTTCTTGCGTGTTGCCAGTTCCTCCATCTCCACATCGCTGTATTGAACAGGAGTTGTTGCTTGGCTGAGCAACAGCTTCAACGAATCAAGGCGGGATACGCCCTTCAGGTTTTCATTAAACTCGCGTGTAAAGGGAATGTTCAACTCTTCGGCAATGGCTTTCCACGCTTGGTAGTGATACTCGGCGGTGTCCGTAATGACGCCGTCCAAATCAAAGATGACTGCTTGCAAAGATTTCATTTTAACCGCTCCTTCTTAAATTTGTAATTCAAGGGTTGCCAACGGGCGAGAAACCGCGCGATCTCGATCTAATGTCACAGTTTCCCCGTACAGTTGAATGTCGATGGCCTCGCCTTCAATCAGCTCCAAGTTGACGTTTTCTTTTCCAATTCGTACGGAGATCAGGCGGTCGCGGAACGTCAGGCGGAAGGCATATTGCTCCCAATCCCGCGGGATCGCCGGGGTCAGGGACAGACCGCTTTCTTTCAACCGCATGCCGGCAAAGCCGTACACAATCGACATCCACGTGCCGCCCATGTTCGCCAAATGCAAGCCATCTTTCGTATTGCCATGCGTGTTGTCCAGATCCAGCCGCGCCGTTTCAATGAAATACTCGTACGCTTTGTCCAGATTGCCGATCTTGGCCGCCATGATGCTGAAGATACACGAGGACAAGGAGGAGTCATGGGTCGTGATTCGTTCGTAATAATCGTAGGAACGACGGATCGTCTCCAGGGACTGCTCGTCCTCCAGCAAGAAATGGGCCAGCACGGTATCCGCCTGTTTACATACTTGGTACCGATAAATGGTCAACGGATGGTAGTGCAGTAACAGCGGATAGTTTTCTTTTGGCGTATTGGCAAAATCCCAAACCGCCTTGCGCAGGAAGGTATCATCCTGCGGATTGATGCCCAGCGCTTCATCATACGGCAGGAACATTGCTGCTGCTGCCGCTTCCCAAGCCGCGATTTCGTCGTCCGTGACGCCAAGCTTCTCGCACAGCGCCTGATAGCCAGCGGGATCGTAGTCCTTCAGGATTGCGCAGCTTTTCGCTGCCCATTTCAAATTATGTTTGGCCATCGCGTTGGTATAGTAGTTGTTGTTCACGCAGCAGGTATATTCATCCGGCCCGGTGACTTCATCGATGTGAAAGGCTCCGTTGTATTCATGCCCGATCTCAGCCCATAACCGCGCCGTTTCGATCAACACTTCCGCACCGTAATTCAGCAGGAAATCCCGATCCTGCGTAGCAAGGTAGTATTGCACATAGCTGTAGGCGATGTCAGCGCTGATATGATATTGCGCTGTACCCGACGGGAAGAACGAGGAGCATTCAGTCCCTGAAATGGTGCGCCAAGGGAACAACGCGCCTTTGCGGTGTCCCATCTCCCGCGCTCTCGCTCTGGCATCGTCCAGGATAGAGTAACGGTACAAGAGCAGCTGACGGGCCAGCTCAGGCTGAGTCATCAAAAATACGGGGAACATATAAATTTCTGTATCCCAAAAGTAATGGCCTTCGTATCCTTCTCCGCTTAAGCCTTTGGCAGCGATGTTGCTGTACTTGTCCCGACCGGCGGATTGCAGCAACTGGTACAGGTTGAAGCGGATGCCTTCCTGCAGCTGATCGTCGTTCTGAATGATAACGTCAGCTGATTTCCAGTAATCGTTCAGATATGCCGTCTGCTCAGCAAGCAAATCGCTAAAGGATAAGTTGGACAGGCGCTCATGCAGGTCAAATGCCTGCTCCAGGAATCCTTCACCATGGCGGAGCGTATCCGTATATACGTTGAATTTGGTAAATTCAACCGTGTCGTTCAAAGCAAATTTTGCCGTATAAACGATTTCCCCCGGCTTGGTATCCAGCGTGATCGCTGCATCGGCAGTTAACTGATGGCGGGTGACGCATGCGGCCCTCATTTTGGAAACCATCGTTTCGTCTACAACGTAGCTGGATTCGCCTCGCATTCCGTTGTCCACCACCGTCATCCGTTCCGCATGGCCTGCTCCAACCCGCGGATCGTTGGGATTGGTGTAGTTTTTGACGTTACCGTTTAACGTAGAAACGATTTTGACTGGGCCGCTAAAGTTGATCGGCTCCAGCTTGAGATGAATGGCAAACAATTCACGGTGTGTAAAGGAGACGAGACGGCGGAAGGTCAGACGCACTTCTTTGCCAGATGGGGACGTCCAATGCACGCTTCGCTCTGAGAATCCCTGATCCATATGCAACGTCCGTTGAAAATTCGTGAATGTGCCCTGATCCAACCGGAACGGCTCTTCCTCCTCGCCGAAATAGATCAGCACCGTTTGAGCATCGATGTTGTTCACCAGTTTCTGTTGTGTTTCAGGAAAAGCAAACAGCTTCTCGCCATAAGGAACCTCAATCACATCGTGGAATGCGTTGAGGTAAGTGCCGCGAATGCTGGTCATTTGCTCGCCGTAGCCTTCTTCAAAATTACCCCGCACCCCCAAATATCCGTTGCCAAGCGCAAAGATACTTTCCATATTCAACAGCTCAGGCTGTGAAACGTCCGAATTCGTTATTTTCCAAGTCATGGTTGTTCGATCCCTCCAAGTTGTTATGATTGAATTTTAGAACTGAAAGCGATAATGTAATACTAAATTCTTTAGATTTTTGTCAAAATTTTTAGGTGGGATAGAGATGAACTTTCAACAAGGCCAAGCTTATTATCAATCATCAAAAATGCAGGTACTTCAGGATCGTTTTGTTCATCCTCCGGTAGACTACGAACAGGAGCTGCTGGAAGCGATCCGGATGGGCGACGAAGCCACTGCCCTTCAGGTGATGCGGAAGATCAACGAACTTGAAGCGGCGGTGCTGGCCACCTATCCGCTGCGCTCCAAAAAAAACGCCCTCATCGCCTCCTGCACTTTGTTTACAAGAGCCATCATTCAGGGCGGGGTCGATCCGGAGATTGCTTTTCACCTAAGTGATACTCTAATATTGGAGATCGAAAAGCTGAACGATCTTGAAGCGCTGGCCCAATTCGAATACGAAATGCTAGTGCAGTTCGTGATGACCATTCAGCGGGAGAGAGAAGAATTGCCATACTCTCATCTGGTGAAGCTGGCGATTCATTATATCCGGCAGCATATTTTTGACGATTTGACCTTGCCGCTTATTGCGAATCACCTTGGTGTACATCCCAGTTATTTGTCCGATCGTTTTCGCCGGGAAACCGGCGTGCCGCTGATGAAATATATTAACAGCCGTAAGATAGAAGAGTCGAAGTACATGCTTATCTATACGAACCGCTCCATTTCCGAAGTTGCATTCCATTTTAAATTTTGCAATCAGAGTTACTATACCCGATTGTTTAAGGAATTTGTCGGGATGACGCCAAAGCAATTTCGGACCAGCGGAGCGGGGAGATCCATACTGGAGAGATCATTATGATCATAAAATTCATCCGGCAGAAACTGTCACAGCTGAGTTTGGAGAAGAAGCTGATCGCTGCTTTTTCCGTCTTTATCTTGATTCCGCTCACTTTGGTCGCCGGGATTGTGTCATGGATATATGTCAACAACAACCGTAACGTGATGCTGGATGCGGCGGTGGAGAACAACAAGCAGATCGTGACCAATATCGATACGTCCCTGCAGCCGCTGCAAAGGTTGTCCATGTTTCCCATTCAGGAGCAAAGCGTGTACCAAATTATGAAGAAGGACTATAACCAGGTCCCTTATCCGCTGCTGGAACGCGGCAAGGATTTCGATAAGGTGAACGGATTGATTCAAAGCGGGATCATGCTATATTCAGATTTGGTGGATTCGGTCGTTATTTATCATGAGCATGATCAGTCGATTATCGGCCGCAGCAACCGTGAGTATATCAATTATCAATATTTCAAAACTACCTATTTGCAGGAGCCGTTTATCCGCAAAATTAGAGAAGGGAACGGGCAGTTTATCACGACGGGCATTCATTACGATGAGCTGCTCTCGCCGCACCGACTTCCGGTCGTATCCGCGGGCCGAGCTATTATGGACCCGTATACGAAGGAACGACTCGGATTTATTGTCTTCAACATTTCTGCGGACAAGCTGAAGACGTTGTGGAGTAATACGGCGTTCGCGGAAGCATCCAACTTCTATTTGCTGGATGAAGATCAGCGAATTATCCAAAGCTCCAATGGCGGGGAGATTGGCAAAGCGGCTTCCGCCGCGTTTGGGAGCGGCTTTCAGGAGGAGCCGTCCGGCCGGACCGGTACGACCCGAATGTGGATTAATCAAAAGCTGTATCTGATCTCTTCTCCGTCTCAGGTGGCCGAATGGCATGCGGTGACATTGATTGCAAAGGACGATATCTACTCCATTGTGTACCAGTTGGTTGCCATTATGGCTGGTACGCTCTTGCTGCTGCTAATCCTGTCGATCCTGATCTCCCTGCGGATCGCAGCGCGAATTCTAAAGCCATTGGCCGTGCTGAACCGCAAAATGAAGCTGGTCGCCCAGGGCCAACTTGATGTCCGGTTCGATACGCAGCAAAGCGATGAGGTTGGGGTAATCAGTAGTACGGTTGATCTAATGCTGCAGGAAATTCGCAGTTTGATTACGCGGATTTACGAGAAGGAGGAAGAGAAGCGCAAGCTGGAGATGGACGCGCTGCAATCGCAAATCCGCCCGCATTTTATTTACAATACGCTGAATGTTATCAAGTGGATGGCTAAAGTCCAGGGCGCATCCGGAATTGAGGAGGCGCTGCAAGCCTTCGCATCCGTGATGAAGTTTAGCATGAAGACGGATGAGAACTTGGTGCTCATCGCTGAGGAAGTCGGATTTGTCCAAAGCTATGCCAAAATCCTGGATTTCCGGTACTTCAACAAGTTTGAGGTGACCTATTCGATTGATCCAGCAGTTATCGAGTATCAAACCTTGAAATTCCTGATTCAGCCCCTGGTGGAAAATGCGATTTTTCATGGCTTTGAGGGAATTGATTATAAAGGCATGCTGAACATTTCCATTTATGAACGGCAAGGCGACTTGTACGTGGAAGTCGCGGACAACGGCCGGGGGTTCCCGGAAGAAGGCGAGTTACAGGCCAAGCCGGGATATAAGAAAGTCTCCAGAGATGGGTTTAACTCGATTGGCCTTCAAAATATTCGAAGCCGGATTCGGCTGCATTTTGGACCGGGTTATGGCTTATGGATTGCTCCCGGAAGGCAGGGAGGAACGGTGGCGCTGATACGCGTTCCAGTCATTCGAAATGATACGGCAGGGGGAAGGGACAGCAAATGAGAATGTTGATTGTAGACGATGAGCCGCTGGTGCGAATCGGCATTAAATCGGCGATCGACTGGCAGGCCCAAGGCGTGGAGATCATCGGCGAAGCCGGAGATGGAGATGAGGCGTTGCGGCTCATCGTCAGCGAGCAACCGGATGTTGTGCTGCTGGACATCAAGATGCCGAGAATGGACGGGCTTGAAGTGCTGCGCCGGATTAAAGAGCAGGAGCTGCCCGTTAAAGTGGTGGTCCTGAGCAGCTTTGACGATTTCGGGTTTGTGAAGGAAGCGATGAAGCTCGGGGCGCTCGATTATTTTCATAAACCGGACATGAATGACCGGGAGTTGATTGGCATGCTGCAGAATATCCGGGAGCAACTCGGAATGTCCGCTCCTTCGCACCCTCCAAAGGTGACCAATCACAAGGAACAAGTGCTTATCGGCTTGCTGAACGGGACGGGCACCCGGCATGAGCTTTCGGAAACGCGGTTGAAAGAAGGCAATATCTACGTCGTGTTGTTCAAAATCAAAAACTATGACAAGGTGCTGCAACGATACAGCGAATCGTCGCAGACCGTCCTTGGGAACACCGTGCAAAATATGGTGAACGAAGTCGTTTCTGCGGAGCGGGAGATCGAGTTCCTGCCATTAACCGAGCGGATGTACGCTCTTCTGATCAGCAACAGCGAACTGAAGAGTCTGCTTGCTTCGCTAACGCGCGTGAACGACATCGTGCAGCGGATCAGTTCGACGCTGAAGCGTTTCGTAAATATCGATATTGTGCTCGGCGTCAGCGATTGGGTGGATCGCTTCGAGCAAGTGCCCTTGGCGTACAAACAAGCGCTGCAAGCGTTATCGCACCATTTTTATCATCCGGAAACCTTGATTTTCTATTACAGCCACCAGAAGGAGCGAAGTGAGGCGGCATTGAATCAAGCGGATGCTTATGTGCAGCAAATGAAATCCGCCTTGGCTGAGCATGCCCACGAGAAGTTCATGGATGTGTTGTCACGTTGGGAGAATCTGATCCGTTCGGAAGAGTGTTTGGATGAGACAGAAGTACAGAAAGTCTATGAAGGCCTGCTGTTTATGATGGGCCGCAACGGGAAAACGGAGGAAGATCTCGGCGATCACGGGGGTTTTGAAGATTTCGTGCAAATGTCGAGTGCTTACCGGACTGTCTTTGAACAACGGCTTGGCGGAGAGATCAACGCTTCTTTCAAAGGGTACAGCCAGTTGACCCGTCATATTTTGGAGTACATTGAGCATCATTATCAAGACAGCTTGTCCCTGAAGTTGTTCGCCGACCTGTTCCAAGTTAGCCCGAATTATGTCAGCCGTCTGTTTAAAGAAGAAGTAGGGCAAGGCTTGTTTGATTATATTAATGAACTGCGTATTAACAAAGCCAAAGAGCTGCTAAAAGATTACCGTTACAAAATTTACGAGGTCGCTGAGAAAGTGGGGTTTAGCAATCAGGCGCATTTTGCCATCGTATTTAGCAAGTATACAGGAGTGTCCCCGAAGCAATACCGCAATGAAGAAGGATAAAAAAGAAGCATAAATCAGATAAAAAAGTGTGATTATATTAAAAACTCATACCATCGCCTGACACAATCAACTCGAAATCGAGGCGAAAATCTAAAATTAATCAATATTTGATTAATTTTTTTTGTTTTTAGGGGTGTTTATGCTTAAGGAGCAAGAAAGATAGAAGTTATCAAAAGGGAGGCAACAACATGAAAGCTAGAAAAAGAACACTATCAGCTCTGCTGATTTTGTGTCTTGCCGCTGTCGTAGGCTTGACCGCTTGCGGAAGCAGCAAAACCGCTGATAATACAGAAGGAAGCGGGACTAAGTCAGGACAAAAAGTCACCGTGAACTTCGGCTTCTGGGGCACCGCCCAAGATTTGGCGATCTACCAAGACGCAGCCGATAAGATCAACACGGTTTACCCGGATATTGAATTGAAGATCAAGCAGTACCCAAGCAGTGAACAGTTCTGGAATACGTTGCCGGGTGAAATCGCCGCGGGCGTTGCACCGGACTTTATCAAGATGTCCAATGAAGGCGCGTATGAGTACATCAACAAAAATCTGTTTACCCCTATCGATGATCTGATCCAAAGCACGGGCATCGATATGAGCCGCTTCCCGGAATCCTCGAAGAACATTTGGAACGTGGACGGCAAAATGTACGGCATTCCGAATACAGACATGCCTGCGATGTTCCTGATCAATGAGAAGATGTGGAAGGATGCCGGGCTTGGCGCTTACCCAACAACCTGGGATGAAGTGATTCAAGCAGCCAAGGTGCTGAATAAAGGCGATGTAAAAGGCATCATTGTGAACCTGGATGCTTTCCATATCACCAACTATGTGAAGAGCTTCGGCGGCGGTTGGGGCTATGGTAAAACGATCAACTCCCCAGAAAACGTCAAAGCGCTGGAACTGATCATTGATATGTATAAAGAAGGGATTGCGGTTACGCCGAAGTCCCTGGGCTTTGGTTGGGACGGCGAGGTCTTCAGCAACCAGAAAGGTGCAATGAGCACCGGCGGTTATTGGTACAAGGGTTACCTGAAGGACGCAAATCCGGATCTCAAATATGTGGCTTTGCCGATTCCGAAAGGGACGACCAATGGCAGCACGATGAGCTCTGACGCTTATATCGTGCTGAAGGACGCCAAGAACAAAGAGGCAGCGCTGAAAGCGGCTTACTACATGACAAACGACGAAACGCAAAAAGCCTTTATGGAGTTGGGCTTTAATCCGGCATTAACTTCGCTGTCCGGCCAATACTTCGAGAAAAACCCGGAATTCAGCGCATTGAAGCCAGCGCTGGAATACAGCACGGACTTCGAATATCCAACAGATACGAAACGCTTTACCGATGCGCTTGTGCAAGAGCTGGAAGCCCTGATCCTTGGTGGATCCGGCAAGACGGCGCAGCAAATTCTTGACGATATTCAAAGTCAGTTTAACTAAGTTTCATTCGCTTATTGAATAGCAGCCGCTCTCTCCTGAACAGGCATGTTTCAGAGGGAGCGGTACCTTTTTTACTTCATCGACCAAAACGCAGAAAAGAGGTGCTACCCGTGAAAACCAGTAAAAATAGGCAATCCGTGTTTCGTTCCATGGCCGATTCGGATCTGACATTAGGCTGGTTGTTTACCCTGCCTTTTTTACTTTTATGGGCTTGGTGGTTTTTATACCCTTTCATTCAGTCTTTTGTCAGAAGCTTTCAGGATGCCAACTTTGCTTCGCTGGATCAAGCCAAGTTTATCGGATTAAGCAACTATGTGGAAATTCTTCATGACCGGGAGTTCTTTCGCGCCTTGCTTCATTCCCTGGAGATCGTGGTCGTTTCGATCCCGCTGCAGACGATTCTAGGCTTGTTCCTTGCCTTGCTTGTCAACCAGAAGCTGAAGGGCAAGGGCATCTTTCGGACGGTCTTCTTCCTGCCTTACATTACTTCGCAAATTGCGATTACGACCGTCTTCATGATGCTGTTTAAGCAAGGGACGTTCCTGACGAATTTCTTCGGTTCGCTGGGATTCGGCAATGTCACCTGGTACGCCGATACGAAGTATGCGCTGCTGTTTGTGTGCATTCTGTTTATTTTTCAGCAAGCTGGGTTTACGATGATCGTCTATCTGTCCGGCCTGCAGGAAATTCCTAAAGACTTGTACGAGGCAAGTGAGATTGACGGGGCCTCAAAATGGAATAAGTTCCGCTATATCACGGTGCCTTCGCTCAAGCCGGTGACGTTCTTTATCGTTTCGGTGTCTACGATTGCCGGATTTCAAATCTATGACCAAATCGCCGCCATTTCTCGGTACGGGTCGCTGGGGACGCCGGCTGGCGCAACGAGCACGGTCGTTACCTACTTCTATCAACACGGGATCCGTTACATGAACATCGGGTACGGCAGTGCAGCCGTTGTTCTGTTCTTTATCATTATTATGCTAATTACTTATCTGCAAAAAAAATTCTTGGACGGGAAGGAGTGAGAACATGAATAGTCGTAAGCGTATAGCTCGAACGCTCCTTTACCTTGGCATGATTATTTTAGGGCTTCTGTTTGCCGTCCCTTTTATTTATACGTTGTATTCTTCCGTAGTGCCGATGCGTTTTGTAAATACAATCACGTCACCGGCAAACTGGACGCTGGATAACTTCAAAATGTTTTTTACGAATGAAGCTTATAATGTTCCGCGCTGGTTTCTGAACACGATCATTATGACCGGCGTGGTCGTTCTGGGGAATATGGTCATTAACCCGATGGCCGGTTTTGCCCTCGCCAAGCTGAAATTCCGGGGCAAATCGGTGATTTACTGGATTGTGGTTGCTACGATGATGGTGCCGTACCATATGATCTTGATCCCGGTTTACGTGAACATGGCACAACTGGGCTGGCTTAACACGTTCTGGGCTTTGACCGTCCCCTTCCTGTATCAAGGGCTGTATATTTTTATGCTGCGACAGTTCTTTATTTCGGTGCCTAACGAATTTTTGGAAGCAGCCCGGATTGACGGTTTGACGAAGATGGGCGCCTTCTGGAAGATTGTTTATCCGCTGGCTCGTTCATCGCTGATTACGATGGCTATATTGGCATTTGCCGGAACCTGGAACAGTTATCTGATTCCAAGTACGCTGACGAATCAGCCGGATATGTACGTACTTGTCGTAGGTCTGAACAGTGTGAAGGATCAATTTTTCGAAAATACGTCGTTGATCATGGCAGGTGTCGTGCTAGCGACGCTGCCGATTATTCTCTTCTTCTTCCTGTTCCAGCGGCAGTATATCGAGGGCATTTCAAATGCAGGCATCAAAGGTTGATTACACAACTCAAGGAGGCTAATGATGGATTACCGCGTAATCAAAGAAGGGGAGCTGTTTATGCTCTCCGAGCTGAACGGCGATATCGGCCGAGACAATGAACAGGGTCATGGACTATACGCGCAAGATACGCGCTTCTTAAGCCGTTTTGAGTTGGAGGTGGACGGCGCGAAACCCGTGCTTCTGTCCTCCGCAGGCGACAAAAGTTATGTGGCCAGCTTCCGGTTAATTAAGGAAGTTAAGGATGAAGGGGCGATTGAAGTTACGCGCGACCGCTTCATCTATAATGGCAGACTTTATGAACGGATTGCCTTCACGAATTATTTTCCGCGGGAGATCGCCTTTGATGCGTCTGTTTCGTTCGATGCGGACTTTCAAGACATGTTCCTGGTTCGCAAATACCGCACGGGGGACGTCGGGAAGATGGAAGGAGTTGTCGTCCAAGATCAGGAAATGACGTTCCGGTATTTGGGAGCAGACCAGGTAATCAGACAAACCCGGATCTCCTGGGACGCTGAGAGCGGACAGGTGTATACCGGCGGGACGGTCACGTTCCCGTTGTCTTTGAAAATCCAAGAGACATGGTCAGTTACGTTTCAAATTGTCCCAATGGCGGACAAGCTGCTTCCAACGGGCAAGCCGCTTCGTTTTGATGAAGGGCTGCAACGGCTGGAGCAGTCTTACGAGGCATGGTATGCGGACAACACCCGCATCGCTTCCGATTCTCCGGTATTTAATGAATTGTACCGGCGCGGGGTGCAGGACTTGCGGATGTTAACGACGGATATCGGATATGGTGACACGACGGTTGCGGGGCTGCCTTGGTTTGCGGTTCCTTTTGGGCGGGACAGCCTGATCACGTCGCTCTTTATGCTCCCGATCAACCCGCGGCATGCCGTTGGGACACTAAGAACGTTGGCAGCATATCAGGGTGAGAAGGTTGACCCGTGGCGAGACGAACAGCCAGGTAAAATCATGCATGAGATCCGCTTTGGCGAGCTGGTCACCACTCAACAATCGCCGTTCTCTCCGTACTACGGCACGATTGATTCTACGCCGTTGTTCCTTGTGTTAATCGGCGAATATTACCGCTGGACCGGTGACCTCTCCTTGGTGCAGGAATTGCGGCCGAACATCATGCGCGCTCTTGACTATATCGACGCATCCATGCGGTCGGGCTCCGGGTTTATGGCTTACAAGCAGGAAGCGGACAAAGGCTTCCCGAACCAGGGCTGGAAGGACTCCGCCAACTCGATTATGCACGAGAACGGTGCTTACGCGGATTCACCGATTGCGTTGGCTGAGGTGCAAGGGTATGTCTACCAGGCGAAGCATTCGTTGGCGCCGTTGTTCGAGTTGATGGGCGAACCGGAGACGGCTCGGCGGCTGGCAGCGGAAGCGGAAGAACTGCAAGCGCGGTTCGAATCCGCTTACTGGATGGAGGACGAGCAATGCTACGCGATTGCCTTGGACAAAGATTTGCGCCAAGTCCGCAGCGTCAGCTCGAACCCGGGGCATCTGCTGATGAGCGGCATGCCTGAGGCTTCTCGCGCCAAGGCGCAGGCCGTGCGGATGATGAAGCCGGATATGTTTAACGGGTACGGCATTCGGACGATGAGTACACAATCTACCGGCTATTACCCTATGAGTTATCATAACGGCAGCGTATGGCCGCATGACAATGCCATGATCTTGCTTGGCCTTGGCAAGCTTGGTCTTAAGCAGGAAGCGGAGCAAGTCATCTCGGGACTGCTGGATGCATCGGTACACTTCGAGTACCAGCGCTTGCCGGAGCTGTTCTGCGGGCATGACGCGGGGCTGGGGCATCCGGTTCCGTACCCGACGACTTGCTCGCCGCAAGCTTGGGCAGCCGGCACGTCGATCGTCTTCCTGCAGGCGATGCTGGGGTTGTACCCCGATGCGCTGCGGAGAGAAATCGCATTGTCGCCGTTCCTTGTGCAAGGCATGAACCAGCTGGAGGCGACGCATATCGCTATCGGCGGGGGGCACTTGTCGGTTCGCGTTACACGGAACGCAGACAGCAGCACCTTCTCCGTCGAAATTCTGGAGAACACCACAGGTTATACCGTGGTTGAATAAGCTCTCTTCCCCCTGACCTTCCTTGGTGGAGGTTGGGGGTATTTTTATGCCCAAAGCTTGCAATATCCTGACAACGCTCAACTTAAGTGCTAATGTATGCTATAATATTGAGCCAGTAGTTCGATAAATGAAAAAAGGATGGTAATGCCTAACATGATCAGTACTAACGGTGTGACGCTCCGGTATGGAAAACGGACACTTTTCGAAGATGTAAATATAAAATTTACTCCCGGCAACTGCTACGGCTTGATCGGGGCAAACGGGGCGGGCAAGTCGACGTTCCTGAAAATTCTGTCCGGCGAGATCGAGCCTAACCAAGGCGAAGTGTTTATGACGCCGGGCGAGCGCTTAGCGGTCCTCAAGCAGAACCATTACGAATACGACGAGTTCCCCGTGCTGGAAACGGTGATTATGGGGCACGGCCGGTTGTATTCGATCATGAAGGAGAAGGACGCGCTGTACGCCAAACCCGATTTCTCCGAAGAGGACGGCTTGCGTGCAGGCGAACTGGAGGGCGAATTTGCTGAGCTGAACGGCTGGGAAGCCGAGTCGGACGCAGCGGCATTGCTGATTGGTCTTGGCATTCCACGCGAGCTGCACGATAAGAAGATGGCTGAGCTGAGCGGCAACGAGAAGGTCCGCGTGCTGTTGGCGCAAGCGCTGTTTGGCCGCCCGAATAACCTGCTCCTGGACGAACCAACTAACCACTTGGACCTTGAATCGATCCAGTGGCTGGAGAACTTCCTGATGGATTATGAAGGCACCGTTATCGTCGTATCCCATGACCGTCACTTCTTGAACAAGGTGTGTACGCATATCGCGGACATCGACTTCGGTAAAATTCAGCTGTATGTCGGCAACTATGACTTCTGGTACGAATCCAGCCAGTTGGCGCTGCAAATGCAGCGGGACGCTAACAAGAAGAAGGAAGAGAAGATTAAGGAGCTGCAAGCCTTTATTCAACGCTTCTCGGCGAACGCTTCGAAATCGAAACAAGCGACCTCGCGGAAGAAGCAGCTCGAGAAAATTACGCTGGAGGATATCCGTCCGTCCAACCGGAAATATCCGTTTCTTCACTTTAAGGCAGAGCGTGAAGCGGGCAAGCAGCTGCTGACCGTGGACGGACTGACCAAAACGATCGAAGGCGAAAAGGTCTTGGATAACGTCAGCTTCGTCGTGAACAAAGGTGACAAAATCGCCTTCGTTGGACCTAACAGCGTGCCGAAAACGACGTTGTTCCAAATCGTTATGGGCGAGCTGGAAGCCGACAGCGGGGAATACAGCTGGGGGATTACAACTTCTCAGGCCTACTTCCCGAAGGACAACTCCCGTTATTTCGACGGGGTGGATCTCAATCTGGTGGAATGGCTGCGCCAATATTCGCCGAAGGATCAGGACGAAACGTTCCTGCGCGGCTTCCTGGGACGGATGTTGTTCTCCGGCGAAGAAGCGCTGAAGAAAGCCAGCGTACTGTCCGGGGGCGAGAAGGTTCGTTGTATGCTGGCCAAAATGATGCTGAACGGCGCCAACGTGCTGCTGTTTGATGAGCCGACCAACCACCTGGATCTCGAATCGATTACGGCGCTCAACAACGGGTTGATCGACTTTGATGGCACGATTCTCTTCACGTCGCATGACCATCAGTTCATCCAAACGATCGCCAACCGCATCATTGAAATCACGCCAAACGGCATCATTGATCGCGTCATGACTTACGACGAATATCTTGAGAGCGAAGAGATTCAAAACCTGCGGAAATCGATGTATCCGGAAGAAGTATAAAGTTTCATAGGTAAATCATGAAGCCGCACGAGGACCTAGGCTGGTCTTTTGTGCGGCTAAATAATACATGAAGTCGTGGTGAGTCAGATGGTATCGATAAAAGATGTAGCCAAGCTGGCCAACGTATCTATTGCCGCTGTGTCGAAGACGTTAAACGGTTATCCCGACGTCAGCGAGACGACGCGACAAAAGGTGATGCAGGCCGCGCAGGAATTGAACTATTTTCCCAATCGGTTAGCGAAAAACCTGAAGCATAAGGTCACGAAGACCATTGCACTAATCATTTCCAACTTTGAGCAAGCCAACGGCAAAGACGGTGTGCTGTTTCAAATCATGAGCGGGGTATATGCTGCCGCACAGCAATATCGCTATGAAGTGGTCATTTATACCCGCAGTCTGTCTGAGCAGCAGGACAAGTCTTATTGGCAATTTTGTCAGGAAAATAAAATCGCCGGGGTCGTCATCGCGGGCCTCCGAACAACAGATCCGTATTTCGAAGAGCTGGTGAACAGCGAATTGCCGTGCATGGTAGTCGATGCGGATGTCGTTGGGCCGAAGACCGGCTCTGTTTCTACGGACAATGTCAACGCCGCCAAGCAAGCGGTGGAATTTTTGATTTGCAAGGGCCATCGGCATATCGGGATGATTAACGGACACAGCTTCGCTGCAGTTAGCGTGCAGCGGTTGCAAGGATACCGCCAAGCCTTGGAGGCGGCGGGTTTGCCGTATAATCCTGACCGAGTGATCGACGCCGCTTTTAAGGAGGAAGAAGCCTATCACGCGGCCGAAGCGTATTTGCAGAACCATCCTGAGGTGACGGCTGTATTTGCTGCCAGCGATCTGATGGCGATCGGCTTTATGACCCGATGCCGGGAATTAGGCGTTTCGATTCCAGAGCGACTATCGATTATGGGGTTTGACGACATCGTACTGTCCAGCTATACGACCCCTAAATTATCGACGGTCCGCCAGGATTTCGAGAAGATCGGATATTCGGCTTTTGAAGAGGTTGTAAAAATGCTCGAGAATCGAACCGAAGGATTTCATAAATTTCTTTCGTTCGAGGTTATTGACAGAGAGTCCGTGAAGGTGCAATAATGGGTTCGAAAACGTTTTCGATTAGCAATTGCTTTTTTATTTTACTCTGGTCGAAATCGTTTTCGAATTTTTTGTCCTTGATTCGAAAACGTTTTCGATTACGCTTTCAAACAACACAAATTTTGCTGCTTGGAGAGGAATGGACTTATGCTATGCTACAACCCCAAAACGACAGAGGAGCTGGACAACTGGGTATTCTCCGAGGTTCGATTTGATCCGTTAGCCCTTGGGAAATGCGAAGCCATCATGTCGCTTGGAAATGGGTATATGGGGCTTCGATCGGCGACGGAAGAGTCTTATATCGGAGAGAAAAGAAATTTGTTTGTGAACGGAACGTTTAATAAGTTCGATGAGTTCGAGGTCAGCGAGTTGCCGAATGCAGCCGATCTGACTAAGTTGGACATCCGGATTGACGGCAAGCCGTTGTCCTTAGAGATTGGCACTGTGACCGTATACGAGCGGAGACTGAACCTCCGCGATGCTGAGCTGGTTCGTTGTTTTGTATGGGAGCACGCCGGCAAGAAAATTGGTTTTGTGTTCCGCCGATTCGTCTCTTTGGATCATTTGCATCAAATTGGGATGCGAGTGGAGATTCGCTTACTGGCGGGAGGCGCGAATCTGTCCATCAGTTCGGGAATTGACGGCCAGGTGACAAACAGCGGTAGTCAACATTTCCACGAGGGCGAGAAACGCATTTATGACAAAACGTATCTTGTGCTGATTCAGACGACGACGGAGTCGAAGATTGATTTTGTACTCGGGGCGGTTCATGAACTGAAGGTGAACGGTCGCAGGACCGAAGTTACGCCGAAAATGGACATTGACCGCAGGCGGGTGGGGGTCACATACTCCCTCGATCTCGCGGAAGGGGATACGCTTGTTTTTGAGAAGCTGGCCACAGTATATACGAGCCGTGACAAGGAGTTTCCAGAAGGAACCACGTTGGAAACGATCCGGCAGACAGCTCTGAAGACGTTGAAGGAGATGCGCTTTACTGGCTATGACGAGTTGTTCCGCCGGCATCGGGCTGCTTGGAGTGCGGTGTGGGAGCGCTACAATTTCGAAATCAAATCGGAGAGCCGCTTCGATCTGTTGGCCCTGCGCTTTGCCATCTATCATCTGGTCGCGATGACACCGGCGCATGATCACCGAATGGGTATCGGAGCCAAGGGACTGAGCGGGGAAGGGTATAAAGGTCATTCCTTCTGGGATACTGAGATTTTTATCCTGCCGTTCTATATTTATTCCAATCCGGAGATTGCGCGCTCTCTGCTGGAGTACCGCTACTTGGGACTTGAAGGGGCAAGGGCTAAGGCGCGCCAAAACGGATATGCCGGGGCGATGTACCCGTGGGAGGCTGCTTGGCCAAGCGACGGCGAAGTGACGCCAGTGTGGGGAGCAGTAGATGTTGTTACCGGGGAGCAGACGAAGATTTGGTCCGGCTTTATCGAACAGCATATTACTTCCGATATCGCCTATGCAGTATGGCATTATTACCAGGCAACCGGAGACCGTGATTTTATGAACCGATGCGGGTTTGAGATGATTTTTGATACCGCAACATTCTGGGCAAGTCGGTTGGAGTGGAATGAGGCGAAACAACGCTATGAGATCAACGATGTGGTTGGCCCGGATGAATACAAGGAACATGTCGACAACAATGCCTTTACCAATTACATGGCTCATTTCAACATCGAATTGGCGAAGCAGTATTACTACATGTTACAGGAAGAAGACATGGAACTCTTCCAATGCTTGAACGCGAAGCTGAATTTGGAGCAGGCCATTTCTGAATGGGAGGCCAAGGCCGCACATCTTTACTTGCCACAGCCGAATCGCGAAGGGATCATCCCGCAGGATGACACGTATTTGCTCAAACAACAGATTGATCTTACACCGTATAAACGTCAGGCCAGAGTGGGGAGTATTTTCGACGATTATAATCTTGATCAAGTCGGGGAAATGCAGGTATCGAAGCAGGCGGATGTGCTGATGCTGTTTTTCCTGCTCGAGGACCGTTTTCAGCCTGAAGTGAAAAAAGCCAATTATGATTACTACGAAGAAAAAACGCTGCATGATTCCTCGTTGTCGATGTCAACGCATTGCATACTGGCCAATGATCTTGGCGACTGCACGCTGGCGTATGAGCTGTTCCGCCGCGCTGCTGAAATTGATCTCGGTCCTTACATGCATTCTTCCGATGCCGGCGTTCATTCCGCTTCGCTTGGGGGCGTGTGGGAATGCGTGGTGATGGGATTTGCCGGCGTACGCATGCTGGGCGGCGAGCTTCATTTGAATCCCCGTTTGCCGAAGGAATGGGAGGAGTTGTCCTTCCCGCTTTATTGGCAGGGACGGCGCCTCGAAATTGTCCTTGACCACAGCAATTTGTATATACGGACAGAGGAGCCGGGCGAGATGGAGTTGCTTGTGCATGGACAACGGATTCGGTTCAACCAAGAATTACAATATAGATATCAAACCTATTAAATCTATTCAGGGAGGTCCTAAACAATGAGAAAGAAAGGGTATACGACACTGGTATTGGTCATGATCGTCGCACTGGTGCTGTCGGCTTGCGGAGGTAATAAGGACAATGCCGCAGGCGGAAATTCAGGCGCATCTGGGGGGAAAGTCAATCTGACCTTCACCGTCTGGGGGGATGTGAACTCGGGAGCTAACGAGCAGCAACTGGCAGATGAATTTAACGCGGCACATTCGGATATTCAGGTAAAGTTTGAACCCATTCCCAGCGACGGCTACGGGACGAAGCTGACCACTTCACTAGCCGCTGGTCAGGCTCCTGACGTATTCCTGATTGGAAAAGGCGATTATTTCAAATACGTGGATAAAGGGGTCGTTGAACCACTCGACGAGTACTTGAAGAATGACAGCTCTTTTTCATTGGATATTTTTCAGAAGGATTTAATTGAAAATATGAATATTAACGGCAAGCAATATTATCTGCCGAAAGACTTCAATCCGCTGGCTCTGTGGTACAACAAGCGGATGTTCGACGAAGCGCAAATTCCGTATCCTACTGATGATTGGACTTGGGAAGATCTGATCGCCACCGCCCAGAAGCTGACGAAGAAAGAAGGCGGCAAATATACGCAGTTCGGCTTTAACGCTGGGAAATGGGAATATCCGATCTACACTTACCTTTGGGATCATGGAACGGATATCGCCAATGAAGACGGAACGCAAGCGGAAGGGTTCATGAACAACGAGAAAACGGTGGCTGCGCTGGAGAAATACGTGGCTTTGTCCAAAGGAGAGAACCGCGTGTCACCAACACCGCAGGATACGGAAACGATGGGCGGAGATGCATCCATGTTCATGACCGATAAGCTGGCTATGATGGTCACCGGGCGTTGGATTAAATCTGATTTGGATAAATCGGACGTTCAATACGGTTCCGCTTTGATTCCAAAAGGGCCAGACGGAACAAGAACCAGCATTATCGCCAGCGCCGGTTGGGCGATCAATGCGGCCAGCAAACATAAGCAAGAAGCTTATGAGCTGGTGAAGTGGTTGTCGGGAACAAACGCTCAAAAGCTCCGCGCCGAGAACAGCAAGGTGCTTCCAGCAACCGTGGCAGAATTGGAGCAGGTTAAAGCGACGGAAGTTGCTGACAAACCGGTCATTGAAATGATGAACTACGCGAAGAAGCCGGTGACAATGCGTTCGGCGCACGGCCCTATCTTTGTTGAGGAATTTTCGAAGGCGATGGAGAAGATGCTGTTGGATAAACAGGACGTCAAAGGCGCGCTGGATGAGGCAGCCAAAAATGTAGACAGCAAAATCAAATAAGAAATAAACACCCGGCGGGTGGAGCGTAAACAAGAGAAACGCTTCACCCGCCTCATCAAGGAGGTCGCCATGCGAAAATCAAATTCAGAATGGTCCGGGTATTTGTTTATCCTTCCCTGGCTGCTTGGACTTGTGCTGTTTACCGTTGGCCCTATGCTGTTCTCTTTGCTGCTGGCTTTCAGCAGATGGGACATTATCACCGGGGTTAAATCGATTGAATGGGTGGGTCTCGATAATTTTAAGGCGATCTTTCAGGACGAACTGTTTTATCAGTCTTTGAAAGTCACTTTTGTTTTTGCGTTGATTTCTGTCCCTCTCTATCAAATTTTCTCGCTGTTTGCCGCCATGCTGCTCAACATGCGCACCCGGGGCATGAAGCTGTTCCGGCTCATCTATTTTATGCCCTCGGTAATTCCGGCGGTGGCGGTATCGATGATGTGGGTGATGATTTTTAATCCGGAATACGGTGTTTTGAACCGGGCGCTTGCTTTGGTAGGAATCCAGGGACCAGCTTGGCTGCAGGATCCTTCCTACGCGCTGGGAGCGCTGATCGTTATGGGCATTTGGGGGATCGGCAACACCATCATCATTTATTTGTCCGGTCTGCAGGGAGTTCCGGAAGAACTGTATGAAGCGGCGGAGTTGGACGGAGCGGGCCGTTTTCGTCGTTTCTTTAGCATTACGCTGCCGATGATTTCTCCGACGATCTTTTTCAATTTGATTATGGGGATTATCGGAGGATTCCAATATTTTACTCAAGCCTTTGTGATGACGAACGGCGGGCCGCTGAACTCAACCTTGTTCTACAACCTGTATTTGTATAACAAAGCGTTTCAGGATTACGAGATGGGTTACGCTTCAGCCTTGTCCTGGATTCTGTTTGTTATCATTCTCGTCTTTACGCTCCTCGTGATCCGCAGCTCTTCTATGTGGGTCTACTACCAAGGCGACGACGACAAGGATTAATTAAGATAAGTCCAGCGGTATGATGTCAAGCTGTTGATTTAATCGAANTGGAAATTTCCCGTGCCTGTTGAGCGCGGAGTCACGAAAAAAGGGCGCATCAAACCAAACCCAGCCAAAAACCATGTCAGATACCAGATTTTTACTGGGAATTCGTGAAGGACTAAGGCAAAGGAGGCGTTAATCCTTGGCGCTATTCACCTTCCTTCGAGGCGTGTAGAGTTGGCCGCTGCGTAGCAGCACATCGACCAGACGCACGAGTTTTCTTGCCGTTAAGACGAGGGCGCGTTTGTGTTGATTCTTGGGCACTTCGTGATACTTCTTCCGGTAATATTCACCGAATTCTT
>NZ_JADQ01000027.1:0-63441 GCF_000518465.1 Paenibacillus sp. J14
CCCCATGGAGGTGATCCAGCGATAGGTTTCGTAACCTGTGGGTCCTGCCTCGTAGCAAAACGATAGCGTTTCGGCCGCTCCCAGCTCTTTGATAAGCTTGCGTAACGCTGCCGGTGTGTGGGGAATGCTCCCGTAATAGCGTGGAGCTTCCCCGCTCACATCTGCAATTGCAACCGAAATTTTTTCTTTGGATACATCTAAACCGACGAATTTTGTGGTAGACTGCATAGTATCAGCTCTCCTTTGCTATGTAGCTCTGAAATGGTTTGGGTTAATCACTATCCATTTTAACCTACGAGATGTAGCAATTTGGAGGGCTGTCTTTGTTTTACGTTCATCTTAGCTAGAAAGTCATGGTATCTGCTCCAGCAACCTGCCCACATCACCACGTCCACAATATCCGTTACAGCAACATTTCGTGCTGCCTCAAATCCTTGCTAGGCCTGTCCTCATTATATCGGTCCACTGCACCCCCCGCAACCGCAGAACACCGGAACGAAGATTCACTCCCCTCACGTAAATAGAAAATAGATTTCAAACCATACTACGGATTAATAGCAAATTTGCCTGCGACGATTTTGAAGGATGCACAAAGAAAGGGGTTTACACGATGCATACCGTCTGGAAAGGAGCGATCAGCTTCGGGCTGGTCCATGTACCGGTCAAAATGTTTTCGGCCACCGAAGACAAGGACATCTCCATGAAATACATCCATAAAGTGTGCGGCAGCCCGATTTCGTATGTACGGCGTTGTCCGGCGTGTGACGTTGACGTGAATTGGGAAGATATTTCGCGCGGTTATGAATACGAGAAGGGCAAGTACGTTCTATTTGAAAAAGAAGAATTGGAGCAGTTGTCTGCCAACGCCGAAAAAACGATCAAGATCATCGATTTCGTGGATTTGAAGGAAATCGATCCGATTTATTTTCAGAAGACGTATTACTTGGCGCCGGATCAAGCCGGAGGGAATGCGTATCAACTGCTGCTTGAAGCGATGCGGGATACGGGGAAAATCGGGATTGCCAAAATCGCCATCCGCTCCAAAAGCAGCTTAGCTGCCATCCGCGTGATGGAAGGGTGTTTAGCGATCGAAACGATCTTCTATCCAGATGAGATCCGCCCGATCTCCCAAGTGCCTAACTTGCCGGAGAACGTTCAAGTGAACGACAAAGAGCTGACGATGGCGAAAATGCTGATCGAACAGCTGTCCACCCCATTCGAGCCGGAGAAATACACCGACGACTACCGCGAAGGGTTACTACAAATGATTGAGCAAAAAGTCGCCGGCGAGGAAATCAGCCTGGCTCCGGCCAAGCCGGAGACCAACGTCATCGACCTCATGGCGGCGCTGCAGGCGAGCATCGAGGCAGTCAAGCCGCCGGTGGCGACCGATCCGGGTCCCGCCGCTGCGGCTCCAGCCAAACGGACGCGGAAGACCGCCGCCAAGAAAGCCAAGGCCGAGGACGAAGCCGCTCCCGCTGCAGGGAAGGCCAAAAAAGCTGGTGCAGACAATGAGACCGTAACGCCAACCGTTGCCGTGAAGCCGAAGCCCAAGCGCCGCACCACCACCAAGCCGGAGGCAAAATAGAGCAAAGGCGTCATCGTCACCGCTTGTTGGTCGAACCGTCAGCCGTTTACATGCTTTGCTCCATATGACAAGCCTCAGGCGGGACATTCGCCCATCCTTGGATAATCGGGTGGCGCATCGTACCGCCGGGCGTCCACTCCAGGAACTGCACCTTAACCGTTAAGGCCGGCTGAATCCAGACGGCCCCTTTCATGCGTTCAGGGACGTTGGCAAACGGGCGATCCGGGATGATGAGCGGCTTTACGTTCTCAGTCAGATCTCGCCAGTCCGCTCCCTTCCATTTGCCGCTGCCGGCATGGCCGATGTAGATGAACCGTCCCTCTGGGTCGTACAAGCCCAACAAGATGGCGTTCACCCCGCCGTCCCGGTAGGTCACTCCGCCAATGGCGGCATACAGGTCGCGGGCCAGCTTTTTCTTGACCCAACGAGCATCCTTGCCGCCAAACGCATAGGTGCTGTCGAGCCGCTTGGAGACAATACCTTCCCACCCCCGTTGCTTCATCAAGTCGTACAGCAGCTCCCCGTCCGCCACATTGGGGACGATCTGCACCCGCTCGGAAGGGATGACCAGCTCTTGCAACAGCTGTTGGCGATGCGTTAATGGCTCTCCATTCACCCACTTGCCGTCATAATGCAAGATGTCGAAGATCATATAGATCGCCGGAATCCGCTGAGCGGCAAAGCGAATCTCCTGCTCTCGCCGCAAGCTGTCCCGCCGCATGATCTCGTGAAACGACGGCTTGCCGCCGGAGAGAGCGATCATCTCGCCGTCAAGAATGACCGAATGCGCCCGGCAGAATTCCCCAGTATCCAGAAACTCCGGATACTGCATACTTCGATCATTGCCCTTGCGGTTGATCAGTTTGACCTCGCGGCCGTCATTATAGGTTAACATCCGCACTCCGTCCCATTTGACCTGGGCCACCCATTCTTCGCCTTGTGGGATCGACTCGCTGCGAATCGGTTCAAATGGGATGATCGGTTTCCATTCCATGCCGCTTCTTCACCTCCCCGCTCCAATGTGCCTATTCTGGTTCTTACCTTCTCCAAACCCGAACTGCCGCTTGCTCCCTAATTTGCCCCTGCCTCGCTTGAACCATTCCGGAGGTTCGTTCGCTCATAGTTTCCTCGCCCTCAGGCAAGCCTAGAATCAACAACCCGAAGCAGGCGAACATCTTTCATCGATTCCAGCAAGGAGGAACCGTTATGCCCCGAACGATCAAAGGAACGATTACCGTCGAAGGCGAAGAGATTCCCATCTCTAACCCGGACAAGCTATTGTGGCCTGAAGCCGGCATCACCAAGCAAATGTACTTGGAGAAGCTGGCCGAGCTGTCGCCTTACCTGCTGAAATATTGCCGCAACCGTCTGCTGACGACGATTCGTTATCCCGGCGGCATTCACGGCAAGTTTTTTTACCAGAAAAATGCCCCCGAACCGCTCCCGCCCTTCGTTCGAACGGCCATTCATGAGAACATCAATTATGTCGTGCTTGACCGGCTGCCGGTGCTGCTGTGGCTGGGCAACTTGGCTTGCATCGAATTTCATCCGTCTCTGCATTATGTCGGGGAGGAACTGCCATGCGAATGGATGATCGACCTGGACCCCACGCTGGAGGACGAACCGCGGATTATGGAGGCCGCGGCTTTGGTTGGAGATATTTTGACGTCGCTGGGCTTGCAATCGGTGCCGAAGACGTCCGGCGCCACCGGCGTGCAGATCATTGTACCGATCGAATACGGCATCACCTTTGACGAGCTGCGGATGGTTGGTCATTTTGTCGCCCGCTACGTCACCGAGAAGCACCCTCACCTATTTACCATTGAACGGCTCAAAAAAGACCGCGGCGACAAAATCTACTTCGACTACTTGCAGCATTACGCCGGCAAAACGCTGGCAGCTCCCTATACCCCTCGCGCCCGGGAAGCCGCCAGCGTATCGACTCCGTTAACCTGGGATGAGGTACGGAAGAACCCGAGGCCTGCGGATTTTAACCTGCTGAATATCGGTCAACGCCTGAAGGAGCGGGGAGATTTGCTTGAGACCGTCCCTCCCCAGTCCCTTCAGCTGATTTTGCAGCATTTAAAATCTCCTGTCCGGGCCTAGCGATGGAAGCTCTCGCCGCACTCGCTGCTAACCGCTACAACAACGGCGACAGCAGCCGTGCCAGCAGCTCCAGCATTTTCTGCCCTTGCGGCCGCTGAGTAAATTCCTCAAACACCACTGGGCTCGAATCGAGCAGATCCTGCTTGAAGTCGCTCTCGAGCCGAGCGATGGTCTCCGGATCCAACAACAACGCTGTCATTTCGAAGTTATAAAAAAAGCTGCGCATATCCATGTTCGCGGTTCCCACCGAAGCGAGCAGATCGTCGATGATCATCACTTTGGCATGAATAAAGCCCTTCGTATACTGAAAGAACTTGACCCCGGCCTCGAGCAGCTCCTCCACGTAAGACAAGGAAGCCAGCTTCACCAACCGACTGTCCGAATGGTAAGGCATGAGGATGATCACTTCGATTCCGCTTAATGCCGCCGTTTTCAGGGCGGAATATACGCTGGGGTCGGGAATGAAATAGGGCGAAGCGATCCAGATCCGGCGCTTCGCCACCGCAATCGAATTAAAGCACATTTCATGAATCGGGTTGCGCAGCAAATTGGGTCCGCTGGTCAAGATCTGCACCTGCTCCTGACCAGACCCTTCATGGGGCGGAAACAGAGCGGGGTCTCCAAGATCCTGCCCCGATGCCAGCAGCCAATCCTCCAGGAAGGTGAGCTGCAAATAATAAACCGAATCTCCATTCAGTTGCAGATGCGTGTCGCGCCAGTACCCCATTTTTTCATAAAGACCGAGATAGTCGTCGCCCACATTTAATCCGCCTACGAATCCGAACTTCCCATCCACCACAAGAATTTTCCGATGATTGCGATAATTGACCCGGCGGTTCAGCATAGCCACTCGTGCCGGCAGAAAGAAGAAAACCTCCACCCCGGCTGCCCGAAGCCGCTCAATAAATGCATGCTCCAGCTTAAAGCTTCCCAGCCCATCGCAGATCATCCGGACCTTGACCCCTTCCCGGGCTTTCCGGATCATCACTTCGGCAAAGGCCGAGCCAATCATGTCGCTGCGGAAAATATAAAATTCCAGATGAATATGATCTCGTGCTTGCTCCATCCGCTCCAGCATGGCCCCAAACGCTTTTTCCCCGGAGGAATACACTTGCGTTTGATTTCGGCCAGTGATCGGATTGGCCGCATGGTGCGTCAGCAGCTGATACAGCCGCTCCTGATGATGCATTTCCGGGTTGCTCATCTCCTGCAAGCGGACCGGACTTGCCAAGTGATTGCGCAGCAGCATCCGTAAGCTAAGGAATGGGACGGGACCCCGGTGCAGCAGTTTTTTGCGCTTCCGATAGTCCCGGGCCATGAAATAGTAGAGGACGGGACCTAAGGGTGGGCACAAAAACAAGATAAACATCCAGGCAACCGCTTTGGCGGGATTGCGGAATTCCAGCAGCAGGATCAATGCAACGTGTACGATAAAAAGAAGTAAAATGCCAATCAGCCAGAGCATGCCTTCCACCCTCCCCTGCCATCATCATTAACCATCCGGCCTGCGGTTTATTCATGTCAGATTTCGAAATTTAACGGATTCCGCCGTATTTATATTAGACAGGACCCGTTTTTTTGACATGATTTAAGAATCATAGGAATAGATAAGTTATAGAACCAACGAAGCGTAGGGAGGGGATGCCATGAGGAGCGTAAGCGTACCGAATCCCAACCGGATGACGCTGCTTGTCCTTCGGGATGCCAATCGGCCCGTCAAACAGATGCAAGTCTCCAAGCCGCTTGTCGTTGCCGTGCCTTTGCTGGCGCTGCTGTCTATTTCCGGGCTGATCGTCAGCCTGCAAGTTCGCTCGGAACAGACCGTTTCTCGCCTGGAACATCAGCTTGAGCAGCAAACCCTGGCCTTTGAAGCGGTGGTGACCAACAAGGATGAAGCGATTCAGCGCTTGCAGAACGAAGTGATCTCCTTATCAAGCCAGTCCAAGGAAATGATGGAACGGATGGAGCGGGTAGCCGAGCTTGAAGCCGAGCTGCAGAAATTTATTGATAAATACGGAGATGGGGATGCGAAGAATCTTGGCAAGCTGTCTTCGTTGTCCTGGGACGAGACGCTGGACGCTCTGGGGGACAGCGGGGTTGGCGGTGAGTTCATCGCTGTGCATGACAATGAGATTGAGAGACTCGCAGCGAGTACGCGAGACGAATTTGCCGCGATGAACGAAATGCTGGACGAGATGGAGAAGCACGTTCCGCTCACCTTGAAAAAAGCGAAGCAGACCCAATACTCCCTCTCGGGCACACCGTCGGAATGGCCCACGCTGTCCACTCGGCTAACCTCGAATTTCGGGTACCGTACCGATCCCTTTACCGGCCGAGCCGCATTTCATGCGGGCATCGACATTGCCGGTAAAGTCGGAGACCCTGTGTATGCCGCTGCGGCTGGCAAGGTCATCACTGCCGACCGGGACGGGTCCCACGGCAAATACATTGTGATTGAGCACCCGGGCGGCCTGCAAACCTGGTACATGCATCTCAGCGACATTGATGTTTCCGTAGGGGATGAGGTGAAGAAGGGGGCCAGCATCGGCAACTTGGGCAGCACCGGACGCAGTACCGGACCCCATCTGCATTTTGAGATCGTCAAGGGCGGCAAAGCCGTTGACCCGATGCCTTATTTGAAGTAATCCGCATGTGGAAAGGAAGTTGATGAAGCGCTATGTTCAAAGACAAGAAAGCCCCTCGTCTGACCGATACCCTGATCGGTCAGGGCAGCTTGGTGGAAGGCAAGCTGGAGTGCAAGTCCAATCTGCGTGTGGAGGGTCAAATTCACGGAGAAATTGATTGCAAGGGACAGGTCATCATTGGCGAAACCGGCGAGGCTATCTCCAATATTAAAGGCGCCGATGTCATCGTCGCTGGCAAAGTGGTCGGTGATATCACCACCACCGGGAAACTCACGATTACGGCCAGCGGTCAAATCGACGGCAACGTGGATGTGGCCAAGCTGATCATCGTCGAAGGCGGGCTGCTGAACGGTTCGAGCAAAATGGAACGGGTGGCCGCCGCTGCTGCCCCAACGGCCTCTAGCGGCAAAGGCAAGGTCAAGAAAGCACGCCCTGAAGCAGGTTAAAAGTGAATCCGTGATAGATAAAGAAGCTCCCGCCGATGAGAAAGGCAGGAGCTTCTTTCATGTGCAACCTATGCAGCTTATACGGCTTACGCAACTTACGCCGCTACGTCGCGTTTTTTAAATACAAGCCAAGCCACCGCCAGGAACAGCAGGACGTAAACTGCCAGCACCGTAATAGAGAAGCCCAGCGTCATTCCGGCCGGCCCGACCTGCCCCCCGCGATATTGACCTAAGTCCATATTGGTAAACAGCAAGTATTTGGCCCAAGCATAACGCGACGGATGGAACAACAACGTAAAGATGTTGCCTGCAAACAAGATGAAGATCGACAGCCCGATCGCGATACCGCTGGAGCGAAAAACCGTCGACAGCATAAACGAAAATGCTGCAATGACCAGCAGATCAACATAGCTGTACAGCAGGCTTTCCAGAATCCGGCTTAAGGGGCTGTCCCCCAGATATTGCGACGGCTCATTCGAAAAGATCAGGAACGAAACAGCCAGCGCGATGACGAAAAATACCGCGCTCATCGCCAACGTAAATAACAGCACAGCCAGCAGCTTGGACAGCAGCACTTTCGTCCGCGTCCATGGTCGGATCAGCAGCAGCTTGATCGTTCCCCAGGTGAACTCGCCGGCTACGATATCAGCGGCAATCACAGCCGCATAGATGCTGACGAGATAATACAGGAAGCTCAGTTGGTCCAACGCATCCCAGGCGCTCATCCGCTGGCTTCCGCCGTCCAGCGAGAACAGCACCCCAAACAGGATCGTCAGTAAGACAAGCAGCCCGAACATGATCCAGGTGCGAACCCGCCGATAAATTTTCATATTTTCGTTTTGGACCAGCGCGAGAAAATTATTCAATGTCCTTCCCTCCCGTCAGCTCCAAGAATTGATCCTCCAGCGAACGCGTCACCGCCTGGATCGCGTACACGTCAATGCCCGCCATGACCAGCTTCGCGTTGATCTCCGCCACTGCTTTCCGGTCGGCAGATACGATCAGTCGGCCGCCTTCGAGGTGTCCGCCTTCGATCAGCGCCGCCGCACGCTGCGGATCGCTTACGTCGAAGGCCGTTTCCAGTGCCCGGCCTTCGGCAGCTTCCGGATGCAGGGACTTGACATCCACCAGTCGTCCCTGCTGAATGACCGCAACCGTGTCGCACATCAGCTCCATTTCCGACAGCAAATGGCTGGAGACAAACACGGTCGTTCCTTCCTCCCGCGCCAGCGCCCGCAGATAATCGCGGAGCTCGCGGATGCCCTGCGGGTCGAGCCCGTTGGTGGGCTCGTCCAGCACCAGCAGCTTCGGCCGATGCAGGATGGCCTGCGCGACGCCCAGCCGCTGGCGCATACCCAGCGAGTACGTCTTGACCTTGTCATGGATACGGTTCTGCATGCCAACCCGCTCGACCGCCTCCCAGATCCGTTCTTTCGTGACTCCCGGAGACATGCGAGCATAATGCAGCAAATTCTGGTACCCGGTCAGAAACTTGTACATCTCCGGGTTCTCCACGATGGCGCCGACATGCGAAATCGCCTCTTCGAAACGATCCTTGATGCTGGCTCCTTCGATCAGAATATCGCCTTCCGATATCGACATCAGGCCAACCATCATCCGGATCGTCGTCGTCTTCCCGGCTCCGTTAGGTCCCAGGAAGCCGTACACTTGTCCTCTCGGAATGTCCAGCGTTAATCGGTCGATCAGTGTCTTACTGCCGATGCGCTTGGTGACGTCCCGCATGCGTACGACGGGTTCCTGCGTCAACTCCATTGGATACTCCCCACTCTCTTTGCAAACTGTATCCCGTTCAATCAGGATAATTTCCCCTATTCTACCATAAGCTATCCTTCAGCTAAAGCTCCGGGCAGTGATGAGGGACTGATAGCGGGCTGACATAGGTCCATCGCCCCACACCCGGATTAACCCGGGCGATCAACTAGAAAATGACCCGGGGTTGACCCGGGTCATCATAACCCCTAGCTGGCCTTCAGACCAACAATGAGCGCCTGGAGCTAGATTCGGACGTCTCATGCACCGTCAGCCTGCGGCTCCTCGCCGTACCAAAGCTGGCGGAAGCTGGCGCTGGTGGCGAGCAGTTGCTCCGCCGTGCCTTCGGCTTCAATCGTGCCGTCCTTCAGCACGATGATATGGTCCGCGTGCGAGAGCGCAGCCTTGCGATGAGACACCACGAGGCAGGTGGCCTCACCTCGAGATTGGAACAACCGCTCCCACAGCTTCCGTTCGGTCTCGACGTCGAGCGCGCTTGACAAGTCGTCGAACACGTACAGCTGTGCCTCGCGCACGAGCATCCGGGCCGCCGCGGTCCGCTGGACCTGGCCGCCGGAGAGCTTGACCCCGCGCGGCCCGACCATCGTGTCGAGGCCGTGGGCGAGCTGTGCCACGTCGTCTTCGAGCACGGCGACGTGCAGCGCCTGCGTCAGGCTGCTCTCGTCCTCTGGCAGCCCGAGCAAGATGTTGTTCCGCAGCTTGTCGCTGTACAGGCGCGGGATTTGCGCCGTATACGCACTTTGCGGCGGAACAAAAAAGTCAGCCGGCGTACGGACAAGGCGGCCGTTCCAGCGGATCTCCCCGGCTTCCGCCGGCAGGAGGCCGAGCAATGCCCGCAGCAGCGTCGTTTTGCCGGAGCCGATCATGCCGGTCACGACCGTAAACGAGCCGCGCGGCAGCCGCAGGCTGATGTTCTCGATGCCCCGGCCGGTCTCGGGATAGCGATACGTCAGTCCCCTTGCCTCCAGCAGCTGCAGCGGCTCCACCGGCAGATAGGCAGCCATCCGATGTGGTTCCCCCTGCACTAATGCGAGTTCCGACAGAGACGGCTCCAACCCCGAGCCGCTTAACGCCGTTGCCGCGCTCTTCATCCCGTGATCGGCTTCGGATGCTCTCCGCTTGCCGATCCCGATGTATGCGGGAGCCGTCAGCAGCTTGGCGGGGGCGCCTTGAAGCATGTGCTTCAAGCGGGAGAAGCTGATCGCCATTTGCTTATAAAACGTCATAAAGTTCCCAACGTTCGAAATCAACTGCGTGACAAAGGTTAAGTAATAAATGAACAGCGACAAGTCACCGACGGAAAACGAACCGCTCCGCATCTTGTAGCCGGCCAACACCAGAATCAGTCCGGTGCCGAGGTTAACGGAGTTCGTAAACACAGAGGACAGCGATTCAGTAATCAGCTTATCCTTGACCATCATCTTCCGCCGCTCATCGCTCAGCCGTTCGAACCGCCGGACGATCCGCTCTTCCGCTCCCGCGACTTGAATCGCCTGCACGTTGGCGAACATCTCGCTGATAGAGCTGGTCACATTCGCCGTGGCAGTGCGGCTGGCAGCCCGGTACTTCTGAATGCGCGCTGTCGCAATTTGCGCCGCGGTCACAACCAGAATGAGCGGGACGAAGACGAAGAACGTCAGCTGCGCATCGATCGAAATCAAAATATAACTGGAGATGATCACAAAGCCCATCAGGCCAAACATATCCACCGACCAGCTCATCGCTTCTTCCGCTTGATCCACGTCATCCCGGAAGTTGCTGATCGCTTCCCCCGGGGCGCAAGGAATTGCTTTGGCGCCGGGCTCCCGAAGCACATGGGCCAGCATATTCCGCCGCAGCAGCATGCTGATCCGGAATCGGTAGCTGCCGTCCGTAAAGCAGCCCACAGCGATCATCGCGATGCGCGCCAGCGCCACACCGATCAGCAACGCCGTTAGACCCTCCACTCCAAACGGGAGGTTGACGTTGCCTTCTAGGTTATCGAAGAACGCCTTCGTAATCAGTCCCGGAAGCAGCGGAATCATATGGATGATCGTCCAAGAGAGCAGGTTCGCGATATAAATCGCCGGTCGATTCAGCAGCAATCTCCAGAAAAAATGCCGCGTACTCATGCCAACACCTCCTCCAGACCAACGGACAACATCCGACTGAATCGAGAGCCCGGATCAGCCGCCAGCTCTTTGCGTGGTCCATATTCTACGATTCGCCCGTTCTCCAGAATAAGGATATGATCGGCGCGTTGTACCGTCGATAAACGGTGCGCGATCATCATGCACGTCCGCGACTCCAACAGCCGGTTGATCGCGGTCTCGATTCGTTGTTCGGTCAGCGGGTCGAGGCGCGAGCTGGCTTCGTCCAGAATCACCAACCCTGGATTCGTCAGGAATACCCGGGCAAATGCCAGCAGCTGCGCTTCACCTGCCGACAGGCTGCCCCCTCCGGAGGAGAGCACCGTATCCAGCCCATCCGGCAAGGCCGCATACCATTCCTGCAATCCCAGCTCATTTAACACGGCGATGATGTCCTCATCTCGGATGCTTTCATCAAACAAAGCCAAGTTATCGCGGACGGTGCCTTCCATAATCTCGATATTTTGCGTCACCATCGCCACCTTGCTCCGCAGCTCGTGCAGCTTGCACTCACGGATATCGATGCCTGACAGCTCGATCTTGCCTTGCTGTGGATCGTAGAAGCGCAGTAATAGCCGTGCCAATGTCGATTTGCCGCTGCCGGTGCGGCCCAGCAAGCCCAGCGTTTCCCCCGGCTTCAGCATCAGATCTATGTTCTGCAGTGTCGGCTCCCCCTCTTCCTCGTACGAGAACGTCAGCCGGTCGATTTTTACGGATAATGGCCCCTTCGGCAACGGTGCACCTGGACCGTCAGTAATCCGTGATTTCGTATTCAGCAGGTCCCGGACACGGATCAGGCTGGCGTCGGCTTTTTGCAGATCATCCAACTGAGTACGGATCTTCTCGATTGGCTGAGCCAACAGTTCCGTGTAATAAAACACGAGGTAAATTGAACCGATCGTCAGCTCCCCTCGTCTCCATAACCAGGCGCAAACCAGAAAAGCAGCGGCATTACCCAGGGCGAATACGAGAATCGTTGTCCCCCACATCATGCCGAAGCCCACTGATGCGCGAACGCGTACCGGTAACATCCGCCGTGCCATCGCATAGAAGCGCTCCAGCACGTAACCGGCAGCTCCATTCGCCCGGGTATCCTCGGTACCTTCCAATTGTTCGCCGATAAAGCCGTAAAGCTCGGCATTTTGGGCGCGCCATTTGGTCCACACCGGAACCATAAATTCGCGAATTTTCCGAATCATGAAGATAGCGCCAACGACAAACAAGCTCATGGCCGCACCAATCCAGATGCTTTCACGGAACAACAGCAACAGGATGCCCGTCATCAGCAGTAAATTTCCGATCATGTGGATCAGGAAGCTGGAGAAGAAGTTGGCCAGCGCATTGACGTCCCCATCCACCCGTTCAATCAATGAGCCGGAGGTGTTCGATTTATGGAACGACATATCCAGCGACAGACAATGTCTGACGAGGTCTGCCCGCAGCTTGTTCGTCGTGGTCCAGCCCAGGTTCTCACTGAAGTAAGACGCACACACCGATACGAGCTGCTGAACCAGAGAGAAACCGATGAAGAGTCCCGCCGCGATATATAATGGCTTCAAGCTTCCTTCCCCTTGGGCGGTATCGATAAAATAACGAATGACTTGCGGATTGATCAACTGCAGAGCAATCGAGATCAACAGCAGCGCAGCCATTTTAATTAGCAGCTTGCGTTGCGTGAACACGTATTTCTCCAGCATTTCGCGATAATGCCCGAGAGGTCTCGTCCTTCGTTTGCCGCTTTGCGATGCAACAGATTGATCAGCCAAAAAGTCGCTCCCCCTTCCACGTTCACTTCCTAATTATCTCCAAATCATATTACACCAAAAACATATGTTCGCACAATCGATTTATTCTATACTGAACAAGACCGCCCCGCTGTCTTGTTCAGACAACCGGGGCGGTCCATACTATCATCGCTATCGCTAAAATTTATTAGTTGTTGCCGGCACGGGCCAGCTCGCGTGCATTTGCTTCAAATGCGGCCAGCAGCGCGGCTTCACCCTTCAGCCCTTCATTTTCAACTTTGCGGATTTGCTCTAACATCCGCTTGTAGTCCTTCGGAATAACGCGGACGAACTTCGGCAGATACTCGTTCCAACGATCCAACACACGGCGCCCAACCGTACTATCCGTATACAGAATGTGACGGCTGATTAGCGTCCGCAGTTGATCGATTTCCGCCGGATCCTCTACCGACTCAAGCAGCACCATTTCTAAGTTACAACGGCTTGCAAAGTCTCCGCTCTCGTCAAGCACGTAGGCGATCCCGCCGGACATCCCAGCTGCAAAGTTCCGGCCAGTTTCACCCAAGATAACGACACGTCCGCCGGTCATATATTCGCAACCGTGGTCGCCGACACCTTCAACGACAACGTTGGCACCCGAGTTCCGCACCGCGAACCGTTCTCCGGCAATCCCGCGGATGTAAGCCTCCCCGCTGGTTGCACCATAGAACGATGTATTGCCGATGATGATGTTCTCCTCAGGAACAAACGTTGCACGCGGCGACGGCTTCACAATGACCTTACCGCCGGACAGCCCTTTGCCGGTGTAGTCGTTAGCATCGCCTTCAACGGTGAGCGTCATGCCTTTCGGGATAAACGCCCCAAAGCTTTGACCCGCAGAACCTTCAAAATGGAACGTGATCGTATCCTCAGGCAATCCCTGCTGTCCATAACGCCGGGTAACTTCGTAGCCCACAATCGTCCCGGTTGCCCGGTTCACGTTGCAGATCGGCAGCCGGGCGCTGACGGCTTCGCCGCGCTCCAGTGCAGGCAGCGCCAGCGGCAGCAGCTTCGTCATATCCAACGTCTCTTCCAGCCCATGATTCTGCTGTCTTGTGCAATAGCGGCTGCTTCCCTCCGGAAGCTCCGGCATATGCAGCAGAGAGTTGAGGTCGACGCCTTTCTTCTTCCAATGATCCACCGCCTTCACCGCATCCAGGCAATCGGTACGTCCGATCATCTCTTCCAGCGTGCGGAAGCCTAGCTCGGACATCCATTCGCGCAGATCCTCTGCCACGAAGGTCATAAAGTTGACCACATGTTGCGGATCTCCGGTGAAGTTTTTGCGCAGCTCCGGATTTTGCGTGGCCACCCCCACAGGGCAGGTATCCAGCTGGCAGACGCGCATCATGATACAGCCAACCGCCACCAGAGGGGCAGTCGAGAAGCCAAACTCCTCGGCGCCAAGCAGTGCGGCGACAGCAAGGTCGCGACCGTTCAGCATCTTGCCGTCGGTTTCCAGCACGACGCGATCGCGCAGGTTGTTTAAGATTAGGGTCTGATGCGTTTCAGCCAGCCCCAGCTCCCACGGCAGACCTGCATGGCGGATCGAGCTTTGCGGGGAAGCGCCAGTACCTCCGTCATAACCGCTGATCAGAATGACGTCCGCGCGGCCTTTGGCAACGCCGGCTGCAATCGTTCCGACGCCGGCCTCAGCCACCAGCTTCACGTTGATACGCGCCTGCGGATTGGCGTTCTTCAAATCGTAGATCAGCTCCGCCAAATCCTCGATCGAATAGATATCATGGTGCGGCGGCGGTGAAATCAAGCCAACCCCCGGCGTGGAGCCGCGCACTTCCGCTACCCAAGGGTACACCTTACGGCCCGGAAGCTGACCGCCTTCACCCGGTTTCGCCCCTTGCGCCATCTTGATCTGGATTTCATCGGCGTTCACCAGATAATGCGACGTAACGCCAAACCGTCCCGACGCTACCTGCTTGATCGCGCTGCGGCGCAGATCGCCGTTCGCATCCGGCACATAACGCGCCGGATCCTCGCCGCCTTCGCCGGTGTTGCTCTTGCCGCCGATGCGGTTCATGGCGATGGCAATCGTCTCATGCGCTTCTTTGCTGATCGAGCCAAACGACATCGCCCCGGTCTTGAAGCGGCGCATGATCGAAGCCGCCGATTCAACTTCCTCCAGCGGCACCTTCGGCCCAACCGGCTTCAGTTCCAGCAAGGAACGCAGCGTCAAATGCTTGTTGTTCTCGCCTTGCACCAGCTCAGCGAATTTTTTATACAGCTTATAATCGCCCGTACGGACCGCCTGTTGCAGCAAATGCACCGTCTGCGGGTTGAACAGATGCTCTTCCCCGCCGCTGCGCCACTGGTATTCTCCGATGGAATCCAGCACTTTATCGTTGCCGTCCTTGTCAGTAAAGGCCCGGAAGTGATGGGTAAGCGTTTCGGCAGCCACTTCTTTCAGGCCGATGCCTCCAATCCGCGACGGCGTCCATGTAAAGTAACGATCGACGAAGGAAGGCTCCAGGCCAACCGCTTCGAAAATTTGCGCCCCGCGGTACGATTGAATCGTCGAGATGCCCATTTTGGACAAGGTTTTGACGACCCCTTTGGTCGCTGCTTTGATGAAGTTGTACACCGCTTTTTCATGCGAAATGCCTTGCAGCATGCCTTGGGCAATCATATCCTTCAGCGATTCGAACGCAAGATACGGATTTACTGCGCTGACGCCATACCCAAGCAGTAACGCAAAATGATGTACTTCACGCGGCTCGCCCGACTCCAGCAGCAGGCTGACCTTGGTCCGCGTCTCTTCGCGAATCAGATGGTGATGCAAGCAGGAAACTGCCAACAGCGCCGGGATCGCTGCGTTCTCCGCATCCATTCCGCGGTCGGACAAGATCAGAATATTGTGGCCCTTGGCGATGACCCGATCTGCTGCTTCGCATAACGTATCCAACGCCTTACGCAGCCCCTCCGCTCCTTCAGCAGCCGGGAACAGGATCGGAATCGTGATCGCCTTGAAGCCTGGCCGGTGCAGATGGCGGATTTTGGCGAAGTCCTCATTGGACAAAATCGGCGAATCCAACCGAATCTGACGGCAGCTCTCCGGCTCCGGCTGAAGCAGGTTGCGCTCCGGACCAATCGTCGTAGCGGTCGAGGTAACGAGCTCCTCGCGGATCGCATCAATTGGCGGGTTGGTGACTTGCGCAAACATTTGCTTGAAGTAGTTGTACAGTCGCTGCGGATGTTCGGACAAGACGGCAAGCGGCGCGTCGTACCCCATCGAAGCGATATTTTCCTGACCGGTTAAGGCCATCGGCTCAAGCACCTTCCGCAGGTCTTCATACGTATAACCAAATGCCATTTGACGGCGTGCAATGTCTTCGTGGCTCTCCGGCGGCAGCTCCTTCGCTTCCGGCAGATCTTCCAGCTCAACGAGATGTTCGTTCAGCCATTCACGGTACGGATGCTCCTTCGCGATCGCTGACTTCACTTCCTCGTCGGAAATAATCCGGCCTTCCTGCGTGTCGACTAGCAGCATCCGGCCCGGACGCAGCCGATCCTTATAGAGTACGTTCTCCGCCGGGATATCCAGTACGCCGACCTCCGAGGAGAGGACGATCAGGTCATCCTTCGTCACGTAGTAACGCGATGGGCGCAAGCCGTTCCGGTCCAAAATCGCCCCGATCTGAACGCCGTCGGTAAAGCCCATCGCTGCAGGCCCGTCCCATGGCTCCATCATTGTGCTGTGATATTCATAGAACGCCTTTTTGTCCGGGTCCATGTCCTCCCGGCCGACCCATGGCTCAGGCACCATCATCATCGCTACGTGAGGCAGGGAGCGTCCGCTCAAGTACAGGAATTCAAACGTGTTATCAAACATCGCCGTATCTGACCCGTCCGGATTGATGATCGGTTTTACTTTCTCCAGATCGTCGCCAAACTTCTCGGTCTTAAACATCGACTGACGTGCATGCATCCAGTTCACGTTGCCGCGCAGCGTATTAATCTCGCCATTATGAATCATAAAGCGGTACGGATGCGCCCGCTCCCAGCTTGGGAACGTATTCGTACTGAAGCGCGAGTGAACCATCGCAATGGCCGACTCCAATCTCTCGTCTCGCAAATCCAGATAGAATTGTCCGACCTGCTCCGTGGTCAACATCCCTTTGTAGACCACCTTCCGGCACGACAAGCTGGATACGTAAAAAGCATCCCCCTGCTCTGCGCCGCTATAGCGGATCGCGCGTTCAGCCCGGCGCCGGATCACGTACAGCTTGCGCTCAAAGTCCAGATCCTCCTTCAGATCTGCGGAACGCTCGATAAAAATCTGGCGAACGAACGGTTTAGCCGCTTTGGCCGATTGACCCAGCATATCGTCGCGAGTTGGCACCGTACGGAAGCCGAGGACGCGTTGTCCTTCCTCTTCGGCGATGCGCACGAGTTCTTCCTCCTGCTTCGTCCGAACGGCTTCGTCATGAGGCAGGAACAGCATACCAACGCCATACTGTCCTGCCTCTGGCAGGGTGAATCCAAGCTTAGCTGCTTCAGCGGCAAAAAAACGGTGCGGGATTTGCAGTAAAATACCTGCGCCATCCCCCGAATTCGGCTCGCTGCCTTGGCCGCCCCGGTGCTCCATATTCGCTAGCATGGTCAACGCTTGGCTTACGATATCGTGGGAAGCTTTCCCCTTGATATGAGCCACGAAGCCCATGCCGCAAGCGTCTTTTTCGAAAGCGGGATCATAGAGTCCCTGCTTGGGAGGTAATACGGTATGTTTCATCATCTGACGCAACCTTTCTATTTAGAGGTAGTTCAAACATCGTTAGCGAATAAAATAGATCAGTCCCTATGTCCTGCGACTACGCCGGATAAGCCCGGTTCAATCTTTCTTTTTATTCTAACGGAAAATGTCACATCTGTTTTTGCATTATATTCTCTTTATTTTGCACTATTGATTAGAACTTTTAGGCCGTTGCAGGGCGGTTTTGCCACGAAAGCGTCACCATATGGAGACGTATGGTTGTCTTTGCCTGTCTATTTGCACCATTATCCCTTTTGATCAGAGAAAAAAGTCGAACCTGCCATCCGTTGCTCATAGCGTCCATAACCCGATCGAGAACTTAGTTACTATAGAGTTTATGTCCCCGCATAAAATGTGTCCCGCCCCAACTCGACTGATTATTACGGGATCATCCTGCAAAAGGCTCAGTGCCGGAATATCTCCCCTACAGAAAAAGATCCGCCCTCCAGAAATCCAGAGAGCGGATCTTCTATATTTATGATTCGATTAGTGCGACTGTACGCTCAGGTTGGCTTCAGGACTGCGCTCTGTACTGCGTTCGTGGCGCAAGAAGTACACCAGTGTAAACACCAGGAATACGACGCCAAACACGGCCAGCCAACCAATGTTTTCCCAAGCCATCGCCATATCGCCGGTGGAGATGACCGCCTTGAAGCCTTTGACGCTGTATGTCATCGGCAGGATCGGATTGAAGGCTTTCATCCAGTTCGGAATCAGTTCGAGCGGGAACGTTCCTGCGCTGGTCGTCAATTGGAAAATCAGCATCAGGATCGCCAAGAACCGTCCCGGGTTCTCCATCCAGGTAACAAGTGCTTGAATGATCAACATGTAGCACAGGCTAGTAACAAAGGCGAAGAGATAGAAGAGCGGAACACTCTTAACCTCAAGCCCTAATCCGTAAAGAACCAGGCCAGATGCCAGCAAGGACTGAAGCAGACTCATGCCGGCAAAAGTCAACGTGCGGCTTACGAAGCGGCTCCAGCCACTGGCTTCCGCTACCGAACTGCCTCTGACCGGCACCACCAGCGTCGAGATCAGCGCACCGACGAACAGGCCCAGCGACAAGAAGTATGGAGCAAAGCCCGTGCCATAGTTAGGTACTTCATTCACCTTCTGCTCATTGATCTCGATCGGCTGAGCATACATGTTGACAAGCGCATCGGTTTTCTTCACGCCAGAGGTTTGTTCTGCGGCATCGGTCAGCTTCGAAGCCAGCTCGCCCGAGCCCTCCGTCAGTTGGGTCATGCCGTCCTTCAGTTCACCCGCACCTGCATCCAGTTGCTTCGAACCGTCGGCCAACGTACCTACGCCGCCAGATAATTGCTCGACGCCGCCAAGTAGTTGTTTGGCGCCTGCGCTCAGCTGCCCGGCACCGCTTGCCAGCTTCTTACCGCCAGCCGTTGCTTCCGACAGCTTGCCGTTAAATTGCTGCAAGCCGCTCGCCAGTTTCTCTTGTCCGGCGTTCAGCTCAGTCATGCCTTGCAGCAACTGTTCTTGGCCTGCCGTTAATTGCTTCCCGCCTTGCAGCAACTGCTGTTGAGCGTTGTGCAGGTCCTGGCTGCCTTTCAGCAATTGTTGATTCCCTTGGTGCAGCTGCTCACTGCCTTGGGCAACCTGCTTGCTGGCTGCGATCAACTGCTGAACCGCTGCGTTCTTCGCGAGTTCCGGATTCGCTTGGGCCAGCTGCTCTAAACCTTGCGCCACGCTGTTCGCTCCTGCAGCCACCTTCTCGCTGCCTTGGACCGACGTTTCCAGGCCTGTTTGCAACTGGGCGCTGCCTTGTTCAGATGCAGTCAAGCCAGCTTCCAGCTTCTTCGCACCTTCCAGCGACGATTGAAGCCCTGCCTGAAGTTGGGTACCGCCTTGATGCGCTTGTTTAGCGCCGGCTTCCAGCTGTTGGCTGGCAGCTTCCAACTGCGTCAAGCCGCTAGCCAGGCTGCCGGCTCCATCCTTCACATCATTAATGCCTTGGTATAAGGACTGTGTACCTTTCTCCAGCGGAGCAACGCCGTCCTCGAGTTTCATCGTGCCGTCAACGAGTTTCGCCAGATTTTCTTTCAGCTTCTTGGTTCCATCATCGAGCTTCACCGCTCCCTCGTTGAGGGTGCTGGCCCCGTTGCCGGCCTCGCTGAGACCGCCCGAAATTTTCTCCACTTGGTCAAACAAGGTTTCCGTATAGGCTTCCGTCACTTTGGCGGACACCTTCGATTTGATCTCTTTCACAGCCGTACCGCCAATTTGCGCGGCCAGGAAGTTGTAACCTTCGTTTGGCTCGAAGATCAATTGAGCCGGCGAAGGATTATCATCCATCAATGTGGTCGCTTGTGAAGAGAAATTGTCCGGAATGATGATCGTCATGTAATACTCATTATTCTTCATTCCAGTTTCCGCTTGCTCACGGGTGACGAACTTCCATTGGAAATCGTCACTCTTCTTTAGTTCAGTAACGAGGTCCTCGCCGACCTTAAGGTCTTTCCCCTCGTATTGTGCGCCTACATCCTCGTTCACCACCGCTACCGGCAGCTCGTTCATCTTCCCGTACGGATCCCAGAAGGCCGTCAGGAACATGCCGCTATACAGTACGGGAATGAACAGCACTACAAGAATCGGGATGAACACTTTAGGATTCTTAAAGGTGGCTCCCATATCCTTGAAAAATACACTTAATGATTTCATTTTTGCTTTCTCTCCCCTTGGTGGCTTCTTTCTCTAATAGTTAAATGTAATTCCTTTAAACTTCCCTTGGCAGAAGCAAGCCTCCAGCTAGAAAATCGTGGATAAACTCCTTGATTTGCTCTTTGCTCAAAGGCGGATTATTCTTGTTCCAGTCCGAGGTTAACGCGATATAGAGCTTAAACACGACGAAAGCAAGCAGCTTGGGATCATACGAGCGAATCTCCTCCCGCTCAGCCGCCCGGGACAGATGACGCTCCAGATATTCCAGAATTGCGTTTTCGATCTGCTCCAATCCCTCCTTGGCTTTCGGGGTGCCGAAGTCACGAACCTCTTGGGACAACTTGATGAGGAGCTCATGCTCACGGCGAAATCCCAGCAGCGCATCCATCGCCCGGTGCAAATTCTCAAAGAAGGGCTTCTCCTCATCAATCTCCGGCTCGATCACCCGCTTCATCTCCATAATGACGGAACGTAGAATTTCATCGAACAGTTCTTCTTTGTTCGTGAAGAAGGTGTAGATTGTTCCTTTCGCCACATTTGCTATTTTCGCCACTTGGTCCATTGTCGTCGCTTTGTAACCAAATAAAGCAAAGGACTTTTCAGCTGCTTCGATAACGAGCTTACGGCGATCTACTACAGCCATCCATGTCACCTCCCTGCACTTGGAATGAATAATGGAAACACATTTCCCGGCCAAAAAATGACTAAAATTCATTTTTGGTCATTTGGTCAATTCATACTTTACTCCACTCGCTGTAGAAATGCAAGATGTTTTTTCAGAATGTTTCATTCACTTTCACCAGCTTGTTCCATAATCCCGTTGGCTCTGATTCTCCCCGACCTAGGTCCAGTGGATCGACCCGTCTCGAGCCTCTTTAAACCGGAATATAATCAACATAAACTTAGTATTAGGAAGCCATGAATCGGAACGATCTATATAGAAGAAGCAGGTGATATCCTCATGCGAAAAAGAAGAGTGTTGATCCTATCGGAAGGTTTTGGAAGTGGACATACCCAGGCCGGACACGCGCTGGCAGCCGGATTAAAGCGGAAGAACCCGCAAATCCAGACGAAAGTGATGGAGCTGGGCTCGTTTCTGAATCCGACAGTCGCACCGCTTATCCTATCCGCATATCGGATGACGGTGAATACGAGTCCTGCACTGGTAGGCCTGTTTTATAAGCACAAATACGAGAAGCCGGTTGGCAAGTTTGCTCGCCTGGCTTTGCATAAAATGTTCTATACTCATGCAGCCGAAGTGATCGCGCAGCTGCAGCCCGATCTGATCGTCTGCACGCATCCGATTCCCAGCGCTATCGTGTCCTACCTGAAGCTTAATTCAGATGTGAATCTGCCGCTGTGCACGCTCATCACAGATTACGATGCCCACGGTTCCTGGATGAGTCCCGGCGTGGATCGGTACCTCGTCTCCGCACCTGAGGTCAAAGCTTTGCTTGTCCAACGCGGAGTCGCTCCCACCAAGGTACAGGTGACGGGCATTCCTGTGCACCCGGATTTCTGGAGCAAGCAAGAGAAGGCGTCCGCCCGGGAAGAATTAGGGTTAAAAAATATGCCTACCGCCCTCGTCATGGGCGGGGGTTGGGGATTGTTGCTTCGTGAGGAGCTACTGGACAAACTAGCGGCTTGGCGAGAGGACATTCAAGTTGTCTGCTGCACCGGCAGCAACGAGAAGCTTGCTGCTCGACTGCGTGCACATCCAACATTTCATCATCCAAACATGAAGGTGATCGGGTTCACGCGGCAAATCGGCAAATGGATGGATGCCTCTGACCTTCTGATTACCAAACCCGGCGGAATGACTTGCACCGAGGGAATGGCCAAAGGCATCCCGATGTTGTTCTTTGAGTCGATTCCAGGTCAAGAGGAGAAGAATCGCGAATACTTCGTGCAACACGGCTATGGGGCGGAACTGACCTCACCGGACGTGTTGGACGAGTGGTTTGATAACATTCGTCATCAGCACGCTTCGAATCTTCAACCTTGGCCGGAGCCTGCCTTGCAGCACCCCGGTTATCAGCCCGAACGCTGCGCCGAAGCCGTGCTTCATCTGCTGTATCAGGCTGCCGCTCCGGTCCGCATACGCCTGCAGACGGCCAGCCCTGCTGAGCAGCAGGCCAACTAAGTCAGCAGCGCAGATCCAACCACCTCATACATCGGACGCTTATGCATATGCGTACGATAAATGACCAGACGATCGGCCTTCCAGCGGCCGAAATCCGGTTGGGTCTGCAATACTGCAGGATCTAATCTGGCCCCTTCCCGAAATTTCCGGGCCAACGTAATATGCGGACTGAAACGTCTTTCCTCCGGCACAAAGCCAAGTGCCCGGTTCTCCGACGTCACCCGGCTATGCAGACTCTCCAGCCCGGCTACCTCACCTCGGACGCCAGCCCATAACACGCTGGGACTTGCCGGACGTCCGAAGCTGCCAATCCCCGCCGCTTCCATTTCCAACGGCCCGATCCCTTTTGCTGCCCGCGTCAAAGCCGCCAGCAGCTCATCCAAACGCCCCGGAGCTAGATCACCCAGAAATTGCACGGTAATATGGTAGTCTTCCGTGTGTACCCACTTTTTGAAATCCAACCTCGTTTTTTGCTCGCTGCACCACGTCTCCAGCTTCTGCTTGATCTCTGGCGGAAGAGGGACAGCGATAAATAATCTCCATTTATCTTCGTTAATTGACATGATTCGTCACCTTTTGTGATTTTTTTCTCAATTTTTTACTTAATTCGACACGCCAACGTGCGATTAGTTACATCCAGCACATTTATTCTCTATATAATGTGTCTTAGTGCTGCTAGCATATACACTCTTCAAGCCTGGGAGATAGGAGATGGAACATGAGTTTTGCTCAAAAAATCACCTCTGTCCTGATCGGACTACTGCTTTTAGTTGGTTCACTCATCGGGATATTTGCTTATCAGACGTCGTATCGTGAGGTCGAGACATCCGTCGGTATTGAAACGGTCGGCTGTGCTAATATTACCACCGGCCTGGTGGATCCGGAAGCGGTTTCCCGTCTTGCCTCCGGTGACCGCAGCGGCCTTGCGGAGCTGGAGGAACAATTAAACTGGACGGTAGAGCATAAATCGTTATTTAAGGAAGTGTTCTTGATGTCCCTGGACGGCACCATTCTTGCGGCCGACCAGAATCTCAAAAGACGGGGGTACCAAGCAGGAGACGCTTTTTATTTCAATGAGCAGGACCGGAATATGATTCTTGAGATGAAGCATCCTGTATACACCAAGGTCTATTCTTATGATGGCGTAAAGCTGCTCACCGGTTACGGTCCGATCTTCAAAAATCATGACCCTAACGAAGAGATCATCGGTCTCATGGTCATTAACTTCGACGCTTCGATCATCGGCGAGAGAACTCGTGACATTCTACTCCTGCCATTCATCATCGGCATCGTCGTCCTGCTCGCCGCAGTTGTGTTTGTGTACTTCTTTATCCACCGGATGATTCGGCCGCTGGAAACGTTGTCCCGGCAGGTAGAACGGGTTGCCGAGGGCGATTTGACTGTGCAAACTAACGTGCGTCAAGGTAAGGACGAGATCGGCAAATTAACTCAAAATTTTGCGAAGATGGTTAGTAGCCTGCGGGAGTTGATCACCGAGGTGAACGGAACTTCGATGCATGTGGCCTCCTCCTCTGAGCAGCTCTCCGCGAGTGCACAGCAAATTGGAAAGGCGGGTGAACATGCGGCAGAAATCACCCAATCCCTTGCCGACGGGTCGGAGCGGCAGCTCACGAACCTGGAAACCGGGGCAACCATGCTGCATGACATGTCCGAACGGATTGGTCAGATTGCTCGCCATGCCGAAGGCGTCTTAGCATCGGCGCAGCAGGTCTCCGATGCATCCAACCAAGGGGAGCAAGCCATCCAGTCCAGCGTAGCACAGATGTCCACCATGGAAGCCAAAATCATTCATCTCTCTGCGATCGTTGAGGAGCTGGGCAGCCGCTCCAAAGAAGTGCAGAGCATCCTGGACATTATGACCGACATCGCCGCTGAAACTAACCTTCTCGCGTTAAATGCTTCAATCGAAGCAGCCCGCGCGGGAGAATACGGCAGCGGATTTGCCGTCGTTGCCTCCTCGGTCCGCAAGCTGGCGGAACGTTCCGCTGCCTCGGCGCAACAAATCAGTGAGCTGATCACCCACATCGTGGGACAGGTTGAGCTCACCAGCAGCGCAATGGATGAGATCGTCCGTGAAACGAAGCGAGGTGTCCAGCTGGTGAGCAGCGCTGGAGCTTCCTTTAGTGACATCGCAGCTTCAACGGAAATTACCGCTGCATCGATTGCGGATATCAGCGAAGCGGTTCGGCTCCTGTCAGACAACTCACAACGACTGGTGAAGTCGATTGACGATATCGTGAAGTTCGCCGGCCATACTGCAGTCAGCGCACAGGGGATGTCTTCATTCTCCCAACAACAGTTAGCTGCGATGGAAGAGGTTGATGCTTCCGCCAGCTTCCTGTCCAGCTTAGCGGAGCGGCTTCATTCCATGATCGAACGTTTTAAAGTCATGTAATTGCTAAAAAAGACCTTGCCCAGCAAGCCATCTTGCTGGGCAAGGTCTTTCATGTATTCGACAAGAACTTATTTGCCGAGGTAAGCGTTCAGCATCCAACGATGTTTCTCCAGCGAGGAGACGATACCGAGCAACAGATCACTTGTTGCTTCATCTTCTGCTCTTTCTGCCGCTTCCATGCCTTCCTTCAGCTCGCTGTCCAATTTTGCAAAGTCCGCCACGACGGCTGCTACCATTTCTTCAGCACTTTCCTTGCCGCTGGCTTCGGTGATGCTGGCCGTCGCTAGGGCTTCACGCAAAGTTGCAATCGGGGTGCCGCCAATGGCCAACAGACGTTCAGCAATATCATCAATATAACCAGCCGCTTCGTCATAAAGGGCTTCGAATTTCTCATGAAGTGTAAAGAAGTTCGGACCTTTTACAAACCAGTGGAAATTGTGCAGCTTCGTATACAGGACCGTCCAGTTTGCGATTTGCAGGTTCAGTTGTTTCTGAAGTTCTTGATTTGCTTGAGTTAAGGTTTGGTTTGCCATTGTGAATTCCTCCATTCAACATATGAAATATTTAATGTACCATTGTGACAGTTACCTAAAACTTGAACTAAATTAAATTTAGACTAAATCTAAATCTTGTTTATATCATACCACTCCACTTTTAGATATGCAACCATCATTTTCATGAATATTGCATGAAATACCAACCAACATCAGGTTTATTCTGTACCTCTTTTCCCTTACCTATGCAAAAAACCGAACCGGTAGTATTCTCCGGTTCGGTTCAACTCCATTTACCGCTCGCCGCGCAAATGCAGCTTAAATTGCTCCAGGCTTCGTTCCACTTGGCGAATGCCGTCCTCCACCAGTCTGCGGTCCACCGCATTTTCCATATCGAACGAAGGTCTGCGGGCCAAAGCCTTCTTCTCCTCTTCCCAATACGCTTGCCGACGCTGGATTTCTTTATATTTGTCCAGCAGATCGGTAATAATATCGTAGAAGCGTTCATAATCAACGATAATGTCATCCAGGAAGCGGTCAACTTCCTCCTTATCGTAGCCCCGCATTTTGGCGTCAAAATCTTTTTCGTGAATGGAGAGCGCATCCAGCTTGATTCCTAATTGTCGAAACAAGCTTTTCTGGTCTTCCAGCTTGCGCGCGTAATCGTCTTGCATTCCAAATCCCTCCGTACCTGCCTAAAAGGTTATCCAGCGCAGTTAATCTGCAAAAGCAGTCGTATCTACTCTAATGTACCACATTATTGCCCTTTCGTTCATCTCCACGTTAGGATGCGGGTGATACAAGTATTCGACATTGTCCCGTTTTCTTTTTATAATAGTCAATAGCCTGAGTCTAACATCTGGTGGTGAGTAGCGATTTTATACTTATGTACTTTTCTGTTATCGTTTCTGATCGTGTATTTTCTGATTCCCCCGCTCGGTAAGTTGGCCTTCCGTCTGGATTTCGTGGACAAACCCCGAGCGGACGTCGAACGCAAGATCCATCGTCAGCCAATTCCGCTTACAGCCAGCTATGCGATATTTGCCGGATTCTTTGTTGCATACCTGCTGTTTACGCGCAACTTCTCCTGGGAGACGGGAGCATTGTTTGCAGGCGGAGTGCTATTGCTGGCCATTGGGACCGTCGACGACTGGTACAAAACGAAAGGCAAAGACTTTCCGGCACTGCCTAAACTGATCGTTCAAGTGTCTGCTGCGGTGCTCGTTTATGCATCCGGCATCACCTTCAGCGGCTTCGTGAATCCCTTTAGCGGCGACTATGTCCTGCTGCCGGCATGGCTCCAGTTTATCTTAACGATTCTCTGGATCTTTGGTGTCACCACCGTCATCAATTTCTCGGACGGTCTGGACGGTTTGGCCGGAGGATTATCCGCGATCTCGGCCGTGACGCTGTTCGTAGTGGCATTAACCAAAGGGCAGACCAACTCGGCGATGCTTTCGGTTGCCTTGATCGGGGTGACGCTGGCCTACCTGCGGTACAATAAACCGCCGGCCAAAGTCTTTATGGGCGATGCGGGAGCTACGTTCCTTGGGTTTATGCTAGCGGTGATCGCATTGGACGGCGCATTCAAGCAGGCTACCGTCCTGTCCCTGTTTATTCCGGTGCTGGCCCTCGGCGTACCGATTTTCGATAATCTGTTTGTCGTGATCAAACGGATGCTGCAAGGAAAATCACCTTACGTCGCCGATGCCAGCCAAGTCCATTATCGGTTGCTGCGAGCCGGGCTAAATCAGAAGCAGGTGGTTATGTTCCTGTACTTGATCAGCACCTGTCTGGGACTGTCGTCGATCATTCTGCTGCTGTTGCAAGTCTAACGAAATGAAATGAAAGCGAACGGCCTTCCAATCGTTCCAACCAAAAAGCGCGTGCCCCGGATCTTCCCGGCGGCACGCGCTTTTTATTGTCGCGTATTTCCTCACAAAAAAAGACCCCAACGGAGTCTTTGTAGTGGCATCAGGATGATTTATTCGTATCTGCAGCGGGTTGAACCTCCGCTTTCTGCGGCTGCTCGTCTTCTAGAATGTCCCCGCGTGCGCCTCTCTTAAACTCCTTGAGCATCGTGCCAAAGCTGCGCCCTAATTCTGGCAGCTTGCTGGGACCAAATAACAACAATGCTGCGATAACTAGAAGCAGCAAGTGAGACGGACGCAACAAGTTTTCAAGCACATTTATCACTCCCATCGAGTATCCTTGTGGACATTATACTACTTTCTTGAATACAATGGAAACCCTTTATCAACCGTTCCGAGTGTCTCAGCAAACATGATGATGCTAGGCCATAAACCATTTTCCTTTTCTGGGCATATGCTGTGTCATCATGTATTGCAAAGGAGCGAACATCATGGGTTCTTACAGTCTGTTGGCCGTCATCGCCATTGGACTCGCGTCCAACTTGGATAATGCGGGAGTTGGTATTGCCTACGGGGTACGAAAAATCCGCATTCCTTGGTATTCCAATCTGGCCATCGCCGCCATTTCCTTTTTGGCCACTCTGGTGTCGGGTTATTTCGGAAGCTGGTTATCCTCTTGGGTCCATCCCTGGATCGGACAGTTACTCGGAACGATTGTGATCGTCGGGGTTGGCGTATGGGTGCTGTTGCAGCCATTTCTGGAGAAGAAGAACATTTCAATTCAGGAGGAGGATGATGTCAATCCGTTGACCCGCCTGCTGCGCAATCCTGAAGAAGCAGATAAGGACAGCTCCAAATCCATTAGTCTTGGCGAATCCATTGTCCTCGGGATCGCCTTAGCCATGAATGCGCTGGCCGGGGGATTTAATGCCGGTATCACCCATTTGAACATCTGGTATACTTCGTTGTCCGTCGGTTTGTTCAGCTACCTGCTGCTGGCCGCATGCGCTGCCTTTGCCGAAAAGGTCGCTGCAGAGAAATTTGGGAATCGGGCCACCGTCATTTCCGGCCTGTTGTTAATCCTCATCGGGATTCATCAACTCTTCTAAAATATTTCCTAAGGATAAGGCAAAGCCCCTTGTATCCTAAGGGGCTTTGCAAGAGTTCTAGCAAACTACCTTGTCTACAAATTTTCCTATATAATGAAGAGGATGGTTCCTATAAAGGAGGTTCGATTTGTGAACTGGAATTGGTTTCATAGCTATGAAAAAGATTTAGAGGCAGCTTTCGATCAAGCGGAAAAGGTTCTATCCGAGCTGCCTGACGAATTCCAAGGACATGCTCTCAATTATTTGGGGAAATTTCACGCGTTAAAAAAGTCTGGCTCCCAGAACTACATATGCTATTTACTTCCATTCTGGATGCAGGAGGCTGCCGGTGCCAAGCCAGAGCTTAGCCGCGAGTTGACCGTGGCCATGATCTTGGTCATGCTGCATTATCATTTAATCGATGAAGTGATGGACAATCCAGAGGCAGGAGACAAGTGGAGGTTGCCGCTGGCGAATTTGCTTCAGCTTGAATTTTCTCGGATTTACGCCGCCTTGTTCACTTCCGAATCCCCGTTTTGGAGTTATTACCGGAAGTATACTGCCGAATGGGCAGAAGCCGTCTTGCTGGAAAATCAACATGATTTCTTCCAAGACAACCCGGTTCGTATTGCACATAAAGCTTCTCCCGTAAAGCTGTCGGTGGCCGGCATGCTGCTCCTGACCGAACATGACCAGCTGATTACTCCTTTCGAATCTGCCGTTGATGCCGTACTGGTGACGCTGCAGATGCTGGATGATTGGGAGGATTGGGAGAAAGATTTGCGAGAAGGAAGCTACAATTCTCTGATTTCCATCGTGCAGCATGAACTGCAGATTCCAGCGGATCGCAGACCTACCCCGGATGAAGTAAAACACGCGTTGCATGTTCGGGATATCCTGTTCATTTTTGCTGAACGAACGGATCAGAATGCAGCGATATTAGAGGCGAACGCCCCGGGTCTAACACACCTGCACGAGTTCCACGATTATCTCCGAACCAATCTCCGACAAGGAGCTGAAAGTTTAAGAGATGAACGAAGTTTGCTAGCCCAGGGCGGTTTAGCCTATTGGTTGGCGAATCAGAAGATCTAAACCTAGCAATCAGAAGATCCTATCCTAGCGTTCTGGCGAATTCCATGTTATAGTAATAAGGAAAATATAACTATTTTTACTGAGAAAGGGTGATCTTATGACATCAGGAGCGCTCCTTCAAACGCAAGTTGTTCAAAAAGCTTGGCAAGATCCTAGCTTCAAAGCGAAGCTACTTGCCGACCCGAAAGCTGCGATCCAGGAGGCACTCGGTGTAGTTCTCCCGGATCACATCAAAATCAAAGCAGTAGAGGAGAGCACGGACGAATTTTACGTCGTACTGCCGCCTCAACCGGAGAAAGTTGTCATGAGCAAAATCAAACCAGCAGGAATCTGGGGCGAATAACCCCTACCGATCTTCGCTAGCACTCAGGCAGGGACCGAACGAACTTATCCCATCGCATACTCCTCAACTTGAACGGAGGGGAAGCGGATAACGACTTCGGTCCCTGCTCCTTTTTTGCTCGTAAAATGAATTTGACCGTTCATTACCTCAATAATCCGGAACGTCACCATCAAACCTAACCCTGTGCCCTTCGTTTTGTTAGAGAAATAAGGCTCACCCAAGCGGGCCAGCACTTCTTCGTCCATCCCCTCGCCGTTGTCCTTGATATGGATCACCACATCGTCGTTTTCTTCATAGCTCCAAATTTGGATGTCGCCTTCGCCCCGAAGTGCTTCAATACTATTCTTGATGATATTGATAAATGCTTGCTTGAATTTGGAAGAATTGCCGCGCACATAAAGGTTTTTAGGAATATGAACCGTGATTTTACCCCCCTGCAAATTCGCTAGAGGAATCAGGATCCCTTCGATATGAATAAATTCTTCCAGCACGTTCAGCGTCGTCACCTTGCCGCCTTCCGGCTTGGCGAAAGTGAGGAAGTCCGTAATAATCGCCGAAGCGCGATCAAGCTCTTCCAACGCCATGCTTAAATACACCTTGTCCGAATTCTGCTGCTTCTCAACGAGCAGTTGCAGAAAGCCTCGGGTCACCTGCAGCGGGTTGCGGACCTCGTGGGCGACCGAAGCGGCTAATTCGCTGATGATCTCCATTTTCTCCGAACGCTGCAGCTCGTTATTAAACATCTCCAACTTCTTGGAGTATTCCACGACCTGCCGGTGATTCTCCGCAAATCTTCGGCCCAAGATAATAATCAACGAGGTCAGGAAGCAAACGATGCCTAATTTCCACAAAAACAGCTTATAGTATCCGTCGTAATAGTAATACCAAATCAATTCGCCTGCGGATAGCAGCGTGAACGAGAGTACCCCGGCCAGAAAGATCAGCGCCTCTTTGTTCCCTTTCGCTACATAAACGGTTAAAATGCCAGCCAAGATCAGAAATTGCGCAATAATCAGATAACCTGCAAATTGAGTCGTAATGAGCTTATAGGCATCATAGTAGCGATTACCGGACAACTCGTTCGCTAACAGCAATAGCATACAGAGCGCGGAGAAAACCACAAACACTTTGCGCGAACGCCGGATTAAAGCAAAATAACCAGGACCAAAGATTTTTTCAAAGAAAAAGATAAACGAAGGAAGCAGGATGAACAAAGCCAGGTCAAACATCACCACCAGTATTCTGCCCGCCGTCGTATAGTCAAACAGCCAAAAGACAAACGGTGAATACGTCAGCACAAGCAAGCCGCTGGAGAAAATGACCGCACACAGCGAGAACCACATCGGCATATTCACATATTTCAGAAAAACCGAACAGAACAACATAATTACCGAGATGAAAATCAGCGTGCTGCCCAAAATTAAGTCGGTGATGTTGCCGCGTACAAAGCTCTTGATCAATTCCTGGTTATTTCCGATCCGAATCGGATCAAAGATCCCGATGGTATTTGTCGTTGAGGATACGCCGATATACAGCGTCTGACCCGAATTTTGTGGAGATACCGGTACCAGCACACTATTGATACTAAAGTTAAATTTGCGCTGCGATTCAAAGACTTTGGCTCCGTCTAAATTTACCGTAATGTGTTTGCCATATATTTTATCGATCAATACGACTTGGGAATTCTCCGTGATTTGAGGAAGGATGATCTTGATCCACTGTACACTACCCTTCTCCGGCTTCACCGGGCTCTCTTCTCCCGCGCTTACACTCGTCCAGCCGTCTAGTGCCTCTAGCCATTCCTTGCTCGGATTGGGATCCAATTGGTCCGTCCAAGTGACCTGCCAATTTCTAATTTGCTGTACCTCCGAGCCCACTGCACTCGAATTTCGAAAAATAATACCGTAAAATGCAGCAATGAATATGACAAACAAGACGACAAATCCTTTGATCAAAGACTTCATTAGACACCTCTGGAGATATTCTAAAGTGTTAACCCGGTTGACGCGCCTCAGTTCGAAAGGATCTGAGCAGGGCTACTTTATACCATTCGATTAAAATCTCGCAATAACCTTCAATTTATGGAAATAGTGATAATTTTTTTTAGAAGAGACGTGCCACAGTTATTTTACCGTGGATAACTAGTTTTATCTATGAATAGTTTTATTTTTCTAGAAAAAAAAACGCAGGAGCTGTCTCCTGCGTTTACGATGTTCGCCTTCCGGCGAACAGATCTATATTCCCTCTATTGCTCGTTTCGCGTCGCTTCGCACAACGGACACATCTTCCGAACGCCATAGTACTTTCCCCAACGCAAGCACCAACAAGCCAAGCGCTGCGATGACTCCTCCCAAATATATGAAAGATCGGCCTGGTCCGATCCATTCGACCAGAAGTCCTCCGAGTAAAGGAGCTACGAGCATCACTAAGCCCAAAAGGGAGGTTTGGATACCAAAGACACGGCCGACCATGTCCGCTGGCGTTTCTTTCTGCAAGCAGTAATTAAACGTGACGACCACCACCCCATTGCCGACGCCTAATCCAAATCCCAGCAACAGGATGGGACCTGCCGAACTCCCCGTAGGAAGCAAGCCCAGACCGCCGACGGCCATTCCAATCAGCCCGTATCCGGCACTGAATTTCCAGGCATAACCCGCCGCCCCCTTATTCCAACGGTTAAGCACCGCAATGATCATCACAGCACCCACTCCCGCCGCAGCAACCATCCAACTGAGATAAGCCTCCTTCAGAGGGGCAATTTCCCGAAATAGGCTGGTGAATTGAAAATCGATCATTTGGATCGCTGCCGTCGCGACAAAACCAAACAGAAGAGTTACTAGTAAGAGTCGGGTTCTCAGGATACAACGCAAGCCTTCGATCCACAAGGTACGGAGGGACGTATCCTCAGCCGTTTCCAAAGCGGAGGAGGAAGAACGATCGAGATTTCGTCCGGCCTTCTGGAATTGAACTTCCACCTTCTTGATCGTGAGCAGGATCACTAATGAGAACATCCGAAAGCAAACATTCAGTAGGATGCACCATTCGGGGGTTAACAGGGCTAGTGCGAAGCCGCCAAGCAGCGGACCGGCGATTTTAGAGCCCTGGTTGACGAAGCCGTTCAGCGAGGTCGCTTGAAATAGCTGATCTTCCCGCACGATACTGCGCGTCAATGATTGCTGGGCGGGAATTATAAAGGTAGAGAGAGTTGCGCGCAACGTTAACACCGGAAGCAACCACAGCATGTTCGGAGAGAGCAGAATCATCAGGGTGAGTGCCGCTGTCAGCAGATCGCAAAGTCGCATCAGCTTCAGCTGATGAATGCGGTCGGCGACCACGCCGGCAAAGGACCCAAGCAGGACACTGGGTAGAGCGTTGGCTACGGGGATCAGCGCTAGCATAAGCGGTCCAGCCTCCCAACGGTATCCCACCAGCACCTGAATCGCCAGCATGTCAAACCAATCTCCAAATGTCGCCGCCGTATATGCCGCATAAACGCGTGTAAAAGTTTTATTGCGAAGCAGACCCGCAGGTCCGGCCTGTACATTACCTGTCATGATCATTCCTCCAACCAACCTAGTTTCGTATCAACTAAGATCAATGTAGCGGAGGAATGTCAGAAGAATATCAGAGCAACTTTCTGGATCAACCTAACTGTTCACGGATGACCGCATCGAGCCCAGCCGACAAGCGGGTGACGCCTATCCGATCCAGTTCCAGGTTGTATAATTCCAGGTATTTTTGCTGCAACGCTAAGGGGGGCGGGAACATGGCGAAAACATTCACGATTCGGTATAGGGAGTGTAATCGAAGCGGCACGAAGCCAGACCGATCCAGCACCGTCAGCCCTTCGTCCAGCTGCTTTTCCGCCTCCGTCGATTCCCCTTTCCGCTGTAGCCACAACCCTTTTACCACCCTATAACTGCCGATCTCTCTTAAGAAGGGTTTCTCGTTCAACATCCCATTTTCTACGGCATCCGCCAACTTCGCAATTTGGGGCTCCGGTGATCCTGCCACCACATGAGCCAGCAGCTCAGCGATCGTGATTTGCGGGATGAAGCTGTCATATTTCAACTCCGCGATGACGCGATAGCTGAAGCTCACGCGTTCCAGCGCTTTGTTCGGCTTACCAGCCAGCGTATAGACGTCCAAAATCGTCAGAATCTCCATCTCCCTATGATAAGGGGGCGGCAGCAACTTCAGGGCAAGCACGCGCTCGCATACCGGCAAGGTCTGCTCCGGACTCTTTGTCAAGCAGAAGAACACCAGCAAGTAGAACAAGCGGTCCCTCAAAGGGGCTTCGCTCTTATTTAAGAGCCAGTCCAAATCGCCTTGAACGAACTGAATGTACTCCGAGTAGAACGGGTCCAGTTGATAACCCAGCACATCCTGTTGGCGCGCCAGCGTCAGCATCGAACGCCCCTGGCCATAGAGCTGGTATTTACTGAATAGGGCTCGCATCGTCTCATGCAGCTCCGGATCCGCCAAGGTTGGAATGACTCCCTCTGCGGGATGGGGAACCGGCAGCACCAGGCTGTAGCCTAAGCCTCGAATGGTCCTGATCTCCAGCCCATGGATAGGCTTTAGCTTTTTACGAAGCCGGTAGATATGGTCGTCCACCGTACGTTCGACCGGGTATTCCAGAGGCCATACCTTATCCAGCAGTTGCTCTCGGGTAAATGTCCGGCCAACGTTACGGTACAAGAATTGAAACAGCGCGAACTCTTTCGGTAACAGCTCCACCGTAAAACCCTCCGCGGTAATCTCGAATCGTTCGCTGTTGATGTCTAGATGCATCGCTTGTTCCTGCCTTCCCCGTAAATGATGACCTAATTATATCATCTACACGCATAAAAAAGACGCCGGACAAACGCAAGGCATCGCTGCCTGCACTCATCCGGAGTCTCCTTGAACCTAGATGATCTCCCGCTAGACTAAATCTGCTTCAATTCGCCGCACCTTGCCGCTGCGAACCTCCTCAGCGATCTCGCCGTCGATTACGGAGCCGTCAATCGCAAGCTCCGTTCCATCGTGCTTCTGCACCACCAACCGGCGAATCGCTGCAGCATCCGGGCCATAGGTATCCTTCTTCTGCGGGTTACGATAGACGACCTCCGTCGTGCCCAAGAAGCGGAAGGATACCTCGCCTTGCGCATCAAAGAGCCAACCGGGCAGGCGCGGATTCAGCGCAAGCCGGAGCTTGCCTTCATGCAGGCGGAAGATCCGTTTCCCCGCCATCATCGTCATCCACATGCTGAGGAACTCGGCGGTGGATCCGCTAAGCCGGGCGACATACCCGCGGCCATGGGTATCCGGATCCGGATTTACGCTCGTCGCGATAAAGGAGGAGTTCTCCAGCGTGCTGCGGCCATACACTGCCGGATCGAGGAACGGAATTAACGAGGTGCGAAGCTCGGAGAAGAACTCCTCGGTCAAACCGCTCTTAAGCAGCGCCAGTAAGTACTTATAGCTCATATGCAGGAACACCGATTCCCGTTCCAGCCACCCCGGCGTAAAGGCGCGAATGCGGCCGATCTCATGGGTCTCCGTATCTAGGCTGACGGAGGTTTTATACATTTGAAGCTGGGTGTCGAACAAGTCGCTGCGGCGAATTTGCTCATAAGTCCGCTTGGCTTCGTTAGGGTCCTCAACCGTCTTCAACCATCGAGCAGGACCTTCCAGGAAATGCGGCAGCGGGCGCACTGTAAATTTCTTCACGACCGCCTTCGGCAGACCGTATCCGCTGATCACCGGGTTTCCTTGGGCATCGGTCACCGGCTCAAATTCCGCCGCTTCGTAGGCGAAATACGTAGGTGTCACGCCGCCGCCCAGTCGGATCGCCTCCCGGATGCCGCGCTCGATCTGCTCCAGCATGCGATCCGCCAGCCGTCCGATCGCCTGAAGCTCCAGCGGAGATTCCGTCCCGCTGATCCCGAAACGAATAGCATCCCGGTATTTCTCACGCGCCGTCGTCACCTGATCCCAATAGTCAAACGCCTCCAGGCTCCCTGCCAAACGCGCTTCCAGCAGCCTTTCCACTTCGCTGAGCAGCGCAGCAACTTCCTCGGGCACTTGCACGACTAGGTCGTTGCCAGCGGCTACAGCTTCAGTACAAACTTCCTGAACGAACTTCAGCAGCCGCTTTAACTCAAAGGTTTCGCTCATCCCCGAGCCAAACAGCCCAGGCAAGCCGTTCATCGCATCGTTCCATCCCGGCTTGTTCGCTTCCATCTCCACGCCCATGCCAAACGGATCTAAGGTGGCAAATTTGACCAGTCCCAGCGACAACAGCTTGACGAACAAGGTCGTTCGGTAAATTTCACCGCGGCCGTGTTCGGTTTTTAGCCAGTTGGTGCTCTTGAGTGTCAGGCCGAATTGGGCCATCTTCTCTTCATCGTGCACCAGCGAGCCGTATTGGCGTACTTTACCACCGCTGATGACATATTTCTCACTGCGCGGCAGGACGCGGGCCGGACTGTCGAAGTACGTATACTCCCGTTCTCCAAACAGCAGCTGTTCTTTACGATCTGGAAAAATATCAAGATAACTGTCAATCAAGTCCATATTGTAAGTCCAATGGTCCGTCCAGTAGCCTTCTCCAAAAGAGGCTTCAATTTGCTGTTCAGCGAGCGACAGCACGCCGGTCAACAGCTCATTCTCCTGTACAAACAGCCTTACGCCACGATGATTCACGAGCGAAATCAGCTTGCCCGGAGTAAACGATCCCAAGCACAGAGCAGCCAGCTCCTCTCGATGATCGGCCGCCGCCTTCTCCAGGAAGGCGGATAGCTCTGCCGCCCGTTCAGCCGGAACCCGGAAGGTAGTGCCTTCCACGCCCAGCGGATTATAACCATCTGCCTGTATCAGGCTGAAGAACGTGCGGATATTAAACGTTCCAACCCGAGGATTAAAATAGACATCGTTGCGCCGGTTTTGGTTGGCATCGCGGAAATTGCCGTTGCCCTGCGAATAATATTCCGGCGCGATCGAGAAGAAGTTGTAGTCCCGCTCCAGATCCCCGTGCTTCCGGGAATACAAGTGAACCACGAACCCTTCCCGGCCATTCTCGAAAATAAACGGATACCCGCCGCGCAGAAAATTGTCCAGATAGCTCTGCCGGCAGTAAGCATCAAACAGCGGCAGAGCTGTTTTCGTGGCGATGTCTGCGGTCAAATCCTCGGTTAACTGGCTTGCCTCCGCATGCTTGTGGGAAATGTAAGCCGGGTTGGCAATCTCGGCCGCTTTGCGATTTAACCGTTCCACGCTTTCGATATGCCCGATCAACGTGTAAATGTGGCGGCTTTCGCCGGGGGCAAACTCGGCAGCAAATGCCGAAAATCCGCAAGGTACCTTATTGGTACAATACTGCGGTGCCGCCGTTAATGCGGCCAGCGGCTGCTCGGCAAAACGGTCGGGATACGCCAGCGACGTATTATCGCCGAAAATCACCGCAAAGTCGGCTATCGTCTGCAGCAGCTTCCCGTCTTCTCCAAAAGTGAGGTAGAAATGTCCGCTTTGCACCTCGCTCACTTCGGCCTCATCATGGGTGCTGGAACGGACCCGATAGAACGGAATCCCATTCTCGATATTGTCGACCTCCATCCAGCTGCGCAGCAAATTCCCGATTTCCTTGTAGCCGGCGTTCTCTACCCCGTACGGAAGAATCTCCGGCATCCCATCCAGCATTTCTAGCTGCACCGGCGTTCCGGAAATATTCGTAACCTCTACCTGACGGGCCAGTGCCGCATAATCATCATTAGGAACCTGAAAATAACTCACCTTCACCCGCAGCCCCTGCGCTTCATGGGTTTCCTCAATCGTCAGCTCATTGGTCAAAATGTGCATACGGCGAACGGCTGACGCATCAGGGAAGGCACTTTGGAACGGCTCATAGATCCCCGCTTTCCCTGCGGTTTTGATAAACGTCCGGAAGCCTTTCATCGCAACCGATTGATACGTAATGCTGGCCGGGGAGAATTCCATGATTGGGCTGTTTTTGTCCCGGATCCCGAAGCTGCAGACCGCTTGCCCCCGGTTCACATAAAACGTCCACATTGGAATCCCCTTCAAGCCGGCAAGGCCGGGAAGGAAGCTGGAGAACGGCTTGGCCCGGTCAAACTGCTCGATCACGAACGCCTTTCCCTCAAAAGAATAATTCGACATAAGGACTATCCCTCCGTTCATTAAATAAGGATGTAACTAGCCTTGGATGATATATGTCGCAATCGAATGCGCCGGCAACGTTTCGCTTGCAGCCTCACCGCCGAGCTCCAGGGCAAACGGCTGCGCTACATCACTTTCGTTCTGCACGACAACCGTAATGCTGCCGTCTGGATTACGGAACGCAGTAGCCAGCAAGTCCGGAGCTTGGGCTTCCAAGCCGATGCGGGTAGCTCCCGGTTTGATATATTTACTGAAATGCCCGATGTAGTAGTACGAGCTGTTGTAGTGAAGGGTATCGGTTGTCGTATCCGCGATGATGGGCGCATCACACAGGTTGCCTACATGGTTCGGACCGCCCGTTTCATCCAGCACCAAATTCCAATCCAAGAACCCTTCGTTCCAATGGTTCAAGTCACCGATAATGTTCCGGCCGTAGCGTTCGCCGGTGAACCACTGGCCAAGCTTTACGCCGCCTTCCTGGCAGCCTTCCGTGAACAGAAGATGCTTGTCGGGGAACAGCTCATGCACTTTGCCAACGTTCTCGAACGCTTCGCTGACGTACCAGTGGAAGCCGGTGCCCCATACGTATTTCGCCGCTTCGGGATCGCTCAGTACGGCAGAGGCACGCTCAACCATAATATCCCGATTGTGGTCCCAGATGAGAATATGGACGTCCGACAGGCCTTCCCGGTGCATCACCGGACCCAGGTAATCGCGTACGAAATCACGTTCTTCCTCGCCACTGTAAATACAGGAATCCCAGGTTTGCACCGCCGCCGGTTCATTTTGTACCGTGATGCCCCAGATCGGGATGCCAGCCTCGCGATAAGCTTTGATGAACTTCGTATAATACAACGCCCACACCTCGCGATATTCCGGCTTCAGCTGGCCGCCGTGATTCATATCGCCGTTCGTTTTCATCCAAGCCGGAGGGCTCCAAGGAGAGGCCAGCATGGTGATGTTCTCCCCGGCAACTTTCGCCGCATCATGAACGAACGGGATCACCCATTTGTGATCGCGGGAAATATCGAACGTTTTCAGCTCCACGTCGCCATCCTCGATATACGTGTAGTTCTCCAGCGCGAAGTCGCAGCTGTGGATGTGCACGCGACCCAGCGTATATCCCAGCCCCTCCTGCGGATCGAAATACTTGCGGATCACTTCTTCCCGCTTCTGCGGGCTGATCCGAGACAACGTATAAGCGGCCGCTTCGGTGAACGCACCGCCAAATCCCATCACCGTTTGGTAGGTCTGCTCCGGCAGAACCTTCAGCTTCTGTTCCGTGCCAGCTGCTGCGCTGGATTGAACCGCCACTTCCCCTTGCGGCTGCAAGCGGTCGGCGGAATCACGCGAAGTGAGCACTTTCACCCATTTTGCCATCGTAATCCTCTCCTTGGTTTTTGATTTGGTGTTTCTGTAATCGATTTCAAAATCAACAAGAGCAGTACCGGAAAAGCGCGCCGATCTTCAATAAATCGAAGACATACAAGGAACGAAACCGGTTTCGATCTCTTGTAAAAAAATAGAGGCCGAGCGGTTTACAGCGATCGGCAAGAATCGCGAATAACCAGCTCTACCGGGATGACGCCTTGTTGCACGTCTTCCCCGCCTTCTATCGAATAGATTAACATGTCAGCCGCCCTGCTGCCAAGTACATCTGTATTTTGTCGTACCGTCGTTAACGCAGGAGTTAGATATTTCGCCATTTCTATATCGTCAAAACCTAGCAGCGAAATATCTTCAGGCACGCGCAAACCGTGCCGCTTGATCGCTATCATGGCCCCGACTGCCAAATTGTCGCCGGCTGCAAACACAGCTGTTGGCCGCTCGTCCGCCTGCAATAGCTCCTCCATCGCTTTGCTGCCGCTCTCTACGGTATAGTCGTAGCTTCCTTGTACGATATGCTGCGGATGAATCGTCAGCCCTAGCTCTTGCATCGCTTGCCGAAATCCGTTTAACCGCTGCTCACCAGCGAAGGTTGGACCGCCGCCGATATGCGCGATCTTCCGGTGACCCAGGGAATGCAAATATTTCACGGCCTGACGGGCGCCTTCTATATTGTCCGAGTACACCGTACTCTTGACGGAAGATTCCTGATCCAACAGCACGCAAGGAATATCCGACTCGAGCAACTCCTGATAATACGGATCGGTGGCATCCGGCAGCACCACAACCACGCCGTCAATGCCGCGGATTTTACAGTGTTCCAGATAGCTGCTTTTCTTGCCGCCGATATCCTTAGAAAGAAACATCAGATCGTATCCCTTGGAAGTAGCCACCCGCTTGAAGCCTTCGATCACACCGCCAAAAAACGGATGCAGGATACCCGCACCGGAAGGCTCAATAAACAGCACGCCAATCGTCCAAGAGCGTTTGGTGGTCAGCGAACGGGCGTGAGCATTGGGCAAGTAGCCAAGCTCGTCCGCAGCATCTAAAATTTTGCGGCGCGTCTTCTCACTGACATCGGAATATCCATTAAACACCTTAGATACGGTCGTAGGCGAAAAGCCGGTCTTTTGTGCAATATCATAGATCGTGATCAACGTTCTCATCTCCTCTGCCCGGATCCAAGCAGAGCTCGAAACCGGATTCACAGGCCATTGTAGCCGCAGGGGCGCTGGAAGTCAACCATATCAAGCGTTATGAGTCCTATTGGTCAGAAAAAAAATCACAAGGCTCAGGAATGTCCTGAACCTTGTGATTGAGTTAAGTTTGCCGGATTTGCTGAATTATTTTGGGGCAAACTTTTGGGGGAATCACAACTTTGAATAGGAAAGGCGCTGATCTGACATGGACGGTATCCACAAAAACTCCGCGGACTTCGAATATGAACGTTACAAGCTGCTGAAGGAGTATCGCCCGGAAAATGACATTCCCTTCGATGACTTGCTCCCGCACGATACGCGGATTGTCCAAGGCATCAGTGAACCTGAAGCTACGTTCGACAGCGAAGATGATCCGCTTCCTGATGTGCCCGATGCGGACGCGATTCAGAAGGACAGTCCCGTCGACCCGGTCGCTCCCGATCCAGATGCCATGCACGGCACCGATTTACTTAACGGCTTTGATGGCGACGAAACCGAATAAACCACACAACGTAAGAAGCCTTCCATGTCCTATGGAAGGCTTCTTCAACCTAATCACGTTAATCTTTATAAACTTTAAACTTACTTACCAGAGCCTGCAGCTGTTCAGCCATCCGGCTTAAATCCGCCGAGGAGGAAGAGATTTCCTCCACAGACGCCAGCTGTTCTTCTGCCGCTGCAGAGATCGTTTGGGTGCTGCCCGCAGTCTGCTCCGAAAGCATGCGAATTTGCTCAATCGCATCTCGGGCGGCCTCACTTTCCCCTGCAACCTCCTGCATCGTGGCAGCAGCAGCTTCGACGGCTTCCGCCGCATTCATCACCGACTGGCTGATCGCAATAAACGATTGTCCCGACAAATCAACGGCTTCCCGGCCTTCGGTTACTTTATGCTGAATGTCGATCATTGCAGCCACCGCATGATTCATCTCGTCCTGAATACGGGTGATCAATTCGCGGATTTGGTCCGCCGAATGGCTTGAGCCTTCGGCCAGCTTGCGAATTTCGCTCGAGCCCAAGTTCGTTCACGAAATAATCCAGATCCGATCCTACGCTCTCAATCTCATTTGTGATCAACGAATTTGCCGTTGACACGCTTTCTGCCGCGCTGTACATGATCTCCTCTTCGATGTAATCACTTGCTTTCCAATAGGTTGTACTTGAGATCACCAGGCTCGGAACTAGCAGGATGATCACAAACGTGATGATGAGCTTTTGACGAATGGAAAATGATAACTGTCGACTCACGATGATATGCCCCCTAAAATCGCTTCAATAGTCATTGGAATCCGCCTTGAACAGGTAAGGTAATGCTTACTTAGCGCATGGTCTATGTCACGTATACCCGGTTTCGTCCTGCCTCCTTCGCTCGATAAAGTGCCTGATCTGCCTTGAGGAATAACTCCACCTCATCAACATTCGGATAGGTTGCACTTCCTCCCGAGATCGTTAGCTTTAATTTCTCCCCATCCGGCAAAACAAAAAGATGGTTCTCCACATTGCGGCGCAATCGTTCGGCAATCACTTTGATTTGGTCCGCATCGCAACGATCTACCAAAATCACGAATTCCTCGCCGCCCTTGCGGGCAATGTGGTCTCGCTGCGAGAACGTCTCTCGCATTACATCAGCGATTTGCAGCAGTACAGCATCGCCCGCCAGGTGACCATATTGATCATTGACACGCTTGAAGTGGTCAATGTCGATGATTAGCAGGGTGAACGGAATGTTGTCGCGCTGGGCGGCGGCGATTTTTTGTTCCATTTTCTTTGCAAAAGCCCGAGAATTGTATAAGCTCGTCAAGAAATCTCGGTTCGCCGCTTCCCTCATCTTACGAATGGAGTCGTCCTTGTTCCGGAGATAATGCAGGATGGAAAATGCGATTACACCCGCAATAAAGAACAAAGGCAAATATAACCCCATCTCCAAATAGGGAAAGCCGTCGTACAGAATCCAAGCGATCACCACCATACTCGCCGAACTTAACCCAAGCACCAGGAAGAGACGCGGCATCGTTGTCTTTTCCTTGCGCAAGAAGAGAACCCCAATGAGAAACGTCACAGGCGAATTCAAGGCAGCAATCACAGCGTGCGTTCCGAACTCATGCAGAAACAACCGATAAATCATGATCAACAGCGTCGTAATCGCTCCCGAAATGCCGCCTCCTAAATAAACGGAGATCAGGATGGGCAACTGCCTGAAATCGACCACTATATGCCTGGAGATCTGAAAATGGTAATGCATCAGAAGCACGCCCAACAGCCCAGAAACAATGCCCAGTGCGAGCCGTGTCCCTAACGCCTTTTGCAGGCGTTCGGTTAAGGCGCTTTTTACTATATGTCCAAAAAGGATTCCCGTCGTCAGCAGTGTTAAATTATTCAGTAAGCTTTGCAGCATCAAATGTTCCTCTCAGGTGTATATAAAGCATTATGTAAGTAGTGCTAGCATAACATATTAAAGCGACAAAAATAAGATATTTCTACTATTTTTCGATTTTATTCGACATCTTTAGACACCTTCTGTCGACTGCGTTTTTCTGCCCTGCGGGTCATGATATAATGACGTCAGATTGTTGAAAGGGTGACGGTAATGAATGACATGGCTGCGGTCCAAGGACAGGAGCCTGTACAGGTGTGTCTATTGGCGGGAAAAATCATGCTTCAGAGCGGAGCGGAAACGTATCGCGTGGAGGATACGATGACTCGGATGGCCGATGCACTGGGACTCTCCGGCTCGCATAGTTATGTGACCCCGACGGGGATCGTCTTTCAATCCGGCGAAACGGAATCTGCCAAGCTGATCCGCATCGTGGAGCGGACGACCGACCTGCAGAAAGTGTCTGCAGTGAACGACATCTCCCGGAAGCTGCACAGCGGGGATATCACAGCAGCAGAAGCTCATGCCTTGCTCCGCGAGATTGAGTCGGAGAAGCACGCTTATCCGATGCCGCTGCAAATGGCGGCTGCGGCCTTGTCCAGCGGCTGCTTCACCTTGATGTTCCGCGGCCAGGCGGAAGATTTCCTGCCAGGCTTATTGTGCGGCGGAGTAGGATTTGCCGCGTATTTGCTGTTCCATCGGCTGGTGAAGGTGAAATTTTTCGCCGAGTTTACCGCAGCACTGATCATCGGTCTGTTGGCCACGGGGTTCGTGCAGATATCGCTAGGCCGGGACTTGGATAAAATCATTATCGGTTCGGTGATGCCGCTCGTGCCGGGACTGCTGATCACCAATGCAGTCCGGGACCTGATGGCTGGACATCTCGTGTCCGGGTTATCCCGGGGAGCGGAGGCTTTTCTTACCGCCTTTGCCATTGGAGCCGGAATTGCCGTCGTCTTCACTTTGATTTAAATCGCACTTAAAGGGGACCTATCGTCCAATGTACATACTCGTTCATCTGCTAATTAGTTTTATCGCTTCAGGGGCTTTTGGCATCCTCTTCAACGCCCCCAAACGAACACTGCTCCAATGCGGCCTGTCCGGTATGCTTGGCTGGCTCGTCTACATCCTGCTGGAGCCAAGGATGGAGAGCGTATTTTCAACCGTTGCGGCTACGTTCTTGGTTGGCGTCTTGAGCCAGCTGTTTGCCCGCGTTTACAAGAAGCCGGTCATTATCTTCAGCGTAGCGGGGATTATCCCTTTGGTTCCGGGCGGGCTCGCGTATGATGCGATGCGGCGGTTCGTGGAGAATGAATACAATTTGGCTGTGGAGCTCGCCGCCAAGGCCTTCCTCCTATCCGGTTCGATCGCGATAGGGCTTGTCTTGTCTGAGGTGCTCGGCCAGCTCTTAATTCGGCGAATCCCGCGGCGTTCCGCAAGCGGACGCTGAAACCTGAAAACGGCGCTAACCGCTTATCGCGGCAGCGCCGTTTTCATCCAGAACGTGTTCATATACACCAGCTCAAACCCGCACTTCAACATGTTCGCATGGCTAGCCGAAGCAAATTCCACATCGGTGTAAACCCGTTTCAGTCCGAGCTTCCTCGCCGTTTGCAGCCGGTACCGAATCAGCGATGTTTGGATACCGCGATTCCGGTACGCCGGGAACGTATAATCGTTGGCTAAATACCCGGTATCGCCGCGCACAAACAAAGAACCCATTCCTGCCGGCTCCCCTCCAAGAGATGCAACGTAATTTCGAAAATCGTCCCGATAGTAATACCGGATCTTCCGCTTCACCATTCCTTCGTCCAGCGATGAACCGTCCCCGCCGCGTGATCGCTCGATCAACTGGATAAAAGCAAGAGCCTCTGCTTCGTTAGAGACCCGAGCCATGTGAATTCCTTCCCTCGATTGAGCTCGTTCCGAAGACTCTAATCCAAGGTTTTCCTTATCGAACTCATGCTTGAGAAAAGCGAGCTGAAGCCTCGGCACGAAGCCTTTAGCGGCCAACGCCTCCGCCACTTCGCTGGTTTGCCGGCCCGGGCTCAGGTCAAAGCAAGGATCGATACCAGAGGCAGCATACTTCCCAAGAATCTCCGGCAGCCGCTCCAAATCGGCAGGGCCAAAGCCAATCACACGATTGTAATAACTGGATAACGGGGACAACTCGTCCAACAGCAGCGTCGTCCCGCCGATTTGTGTCACTGTAAAATGAGATTCCTTCAAATACAAAGAACGTTCGTTATTAAACTTCGTCATCTCCATCTCCAGTTGAATCAATCGTTCCACATCGCGAAGAACAGGATGAGGCTGTCTGGAAGGAGTCATCATAGGCGCTTTCTCCTTTTCACGTTCTCACTTCATTCATTTTGTATACAAGTCTTTTATTATCCACTCAAGCAGGTGCTATGATAACCTACCTGCAGCAGCAGATCAATTTGCATCTTCTACACAGCGGCAGGCGTGATATAATAACTAGCGACTGCCATTAAACGGTATTCGATTCCAGATCCGCGTCTAATTCTAGATTAGCGCATCAGAAAGAAGTGAACAGCAAGAGATGATCGGCGAGATTGTATTAGATGTCGTTTTGCCTATTTTTATCCTCATTGGATTAGGCGCCTTGATGCAACGCGCCTTTAAGCTTGATTTGTATACACTGGCCAAAATCAACTTCTACTTCGTGACACCTGCCGTCGTCTTCGTCAGCATGTACGAATCGGAGATGTCCGCCGAGCTGCTGGGAAGCGTGACAGCATTTTACGTTTTGTACGTCCTGCTGCTCTATGGGGTCAGCCGGCTCGTTAGCTGGCGTCTGAAGTTTAGACCTGGCATGCGGGCCGCCTTCACCAACAGCTTGATCCTCGACAACTCCGGCAATTACGGATTGCCGATTAATCAGCTGGCCTTTAAAGGTGATCCGTTGGCTACTTCCGTTCAAGCGCTGGTCATGACGTTCCAAAGCCTGGTCACGTTCACCTACGGCGTGATGTCCGTGCAACGGGCCAAATCCGGCGGTACGCTGAAGGCCGCGTTGATCGGGTTTCTCAAGATGCCCGTACCTTACGCCTTGGTGCTTGGGATGGCGCTGCACTTGCTTCAATGGCCGATTCCTTATTTTGTATCTAAGCCGCTTGGCTACATCGCCGACTCGATGGTAGCCATCGCCCTGCTGACGCTTGGCGCTCAAATTGTCAAATATCCGCTGCGGCTCGACCGGATTGATGTCTATGTGAGCGTCGTTCTGCGTCTGTTGATTGGCCCGGCAATCGGGTTCATCTTGGTATGGGTGCTGAACCTCAAAGGAATTCCCGCCCAAGCCCTGCTGATCGCTTCCGGCATGCCTACCGGTGTCAACAGCACCATCCTGGCGGAGGAGTACGACAATGAACCGGATTTCGCCTCTCAAACCGTGCTGATTTCCACACTGCTGAACATCATTACGATAACGGCGCTGATCTCCCTATCTAAATACGTCGGCTAGTCCCCAAAAATAAGAACCTTGCGCCAATTGGCGGAAGGTTCTTGCTTTAAGCCCGGATTCTTTATTCATCTTGCTGCAATGCGGCTTCATGCTCCTTCACGAATTGCTCCGGCGTCACCGCTTTACCGAACAAGGCTTGGATCATATTTAAATGCGTCTGGGCCGCGTTCCATTTCATTTGCACGTCGGCAAATAAGGTCAGGTTGCTGGCCTTGTTCAGCTCATCCAACAGATCGATGTAGAGCTTGGGTAAATCCGAAGCTGTCGTATCCACCTTGGTTGCCGGAACGACCCCGGCCGTGCTAACCGACTCAGCTCCCCACTTACTAATGAAATATTCCACGAACTCCTTCGCTTCGTCTTTGACCTTGGAGTTTTCCGCAACGAACAACCCAACCCCCGGTCCGCCTACCCAGCTATTAATGTCCCCATTACCGCCGGTGAAGGTTGGGAATTTGAAGAACCCAACATTGTCTTTAAATTGCTGAGGGACGTCCGGATTACTTGTAAAGTTAGGCACCTCCCAGGTTCCCGCCAAGAACATGGCGGCCTGTTCTTTGATGAAGACCATTTTACCTTCTTCATTAGACAAGCCGTTAAAGCCTTTATTAAAAGCGTTCATATCCACCAGCTTCTGAATTTCAGCCGCCGCCTGAATCAACGCTGGATTCTCGAAGCTGCCCGTGCGATCGATGGCCTGCTTCAGCGTTTCCGGTCCGCCGATCCGGTCGGCCAGGTACATATACCAGATCGAGCCCGTCCAACGATCCCGGTTCCCCAGCGCGATGGGGGTGACCCCTTTGATGTTCAGCGTGTGAATCACGTCCAGGAACTGATCGTAGGTCTGCGGCACTTCCAAATTGTATTTATCAAAAATTGCCTTATTATAATAAATCGGTGAGATGTTCAGTTCGATCGGCAAGCCGTACGTTTTGCCCTGTACCGCATAGGCATCAGTGGCCCCCGGTACGAATTGGTCCTTCAAACCGCGTTCCAACACATCATCAAGCGGGGCAAACAGATCTCCCTTCACGTAAGGGTCCATGAAACCCGCCGCCCAAGTGACACCAACGTCAGGCAGTTCGTTCGCCGCAGACAGTATTTTTAGTTTGTTTTTGTATTGCTCATTTTCCATCACTTCTTGCTGTATGGTGATATTCGGATGCTCGGATTGATATTGGTCAATGATCTCATTTACCAGTTTATTTTGCTGCGGAGAGGAACCTGCCGGCCACAGATGCATGAATTGGATCGTGACCTTCGCACTGGCCGCCGATGCTTCATGGTCATCCGCCCCGCCCCCTCCTGCCACCTTGTCGCCTACGCAACCGGTAAGTCCCAACAACAGGAGAAGCGCAATCCACAGAATGGATGCTGTTTTCTGGTTGGACATGCTTTAGCCCCCTAATTATCTCGGCTATTCGTGTAACCGCTTCAATCCAAGTTTATCACGTTGATGATTCCGCTTCCATAGCACGCGAAGCTGAACCCCCATTTCGCCGCAAAGATCTGTGACAAAATGGTCAAGGCTTAAGCGTCATCTTCCGTCTCTTTCGTCTGGCTGCGGTATTTGCTGGGACTCATTCCTTCGTAATTTTTGAACACCTTGATAAAGTACTTGTCGCTTTGATAACCGACACGCTCCGCAATCTCCCCAACGGACATCGTTGTCCTTAGCAGCAGCTCCTTGGCACGGAGCACCCGCAATCGGGTGATATATTCGCTGAAGGTAAGCTCGGTCTGCTCTTTGAACAGCACGCTAAAGTAACTTGGATTCAGATGCAGATGATCGGCCACCTGACGCATCGTAATCGGCTCGTGCAAATGTTCGTCCAGGTAGTTCAATGCCTCCTGGACCTGAGGCGTATATTGCGTATCCGTATCCTTGGTCTCCAGCAACCGTGGATCCACCAGTTTCTCCATCGTTTCGATCCGATGCCGGTCGTCCTCTACCCGCAGCGCCTGCTCTACGGCTTGAACCAGCTTATGCTTGTCCACTGGCTTCAGCAAGTAATTAACGACGCCGAGCTGCATCGCTTTTTGCGCATATTCGAATTCCGCATAACCCGAAATGATGATCGCCACCGGCTTGAAATGCTTATGGCGTTGCTGCATCTCAATCAACTCCAGCCCGCTGATGCCAGGCATGCGGATGTCCGTGATGAGCAGGTGAGCGACATTGTGTTCAAGCCAAGCCAGCGCCGCCTGTCCGCTGTCCGCTGCCTCGATCCGGTATCGACCGGCAGACCAGGCTTCCAATGTTTTCGTAAAGCCCTGTCTTGTTCTCGGTTCATCTTCCACCACAAGTATGGTTTTTGTCTGCTTCATACCGTTCCCCCGTAATCACTAGGTATTTCAAAGCTCACGGACGTTCCTTCGCCCGGGCGGCTGGTTACTTGCAAACCGTGCTTCTTCCCTTGCTCATCATAATACAAACGCAACCGCCGGTGTACATTCACAATCCCGACGCCTGTCCCCTTCGAGGAGATGGAAGGCCCGCCTTCCATCGCTTGCATTAAGCCGCTTAACGTCTCCTCATCCATGCCGGGACCGTTGTCCTGCACAGTGATTTTTAAGTACCCTTCCTTGTTTGAGGGTTCAACACATACGCTTACTTTGCCCTGGCCGAGTTGCTTTTCAACCCCATGCCAAATCGCGTTCTCCACGAGCGGCTGAATCAGAAGCTTAGGAATTTTCACATGGCGGAATTCGCCGGCATCAATGGACCAGGTTAAGCGTTCTGCAAGCCGAATATCCATCAGCTGCAGATAACGTTCCACATGCTCCAGCTCGTCCTCAATCGTCACCCACTCGTCCTGGTTGGGACTGCTGATAATGTACCGGAACAAGCTGGACATGCCGACGACCAGGTTGGCCAACTCCTCCTCTCCCTTATCCTCCAGTGACCAATAGAAGGCCTCCAGCGTATTAAACAGGAAATGAGGATTGATCTGAGCCTGCAGCGCTTTTAATTCGGTTCGGCTCTGCAGAAGCTCCTTCTCATAAACGACGCGGATCAATTCGTTCATATTATCGACCATTTGGTTATAGGAATTGTTCAGCTCGTTAATTTCCATCGTGCTCGAGAACATCGGGTTCCGCTGAAGCACCCCGAATCTCGCCCCGCGCATCGCCTTGATGAGCCGGAAGATCGGGCGGGTAATCATCGTCGACAGCGACAGCGACATGATCAGGAACAGCAGCACCCCGATGGCTCCCGAAGCGAGGACAGCTGTGCGCAGCGCGGAAATCCCGCTGGTGACGTAGCTCATGGGTGTGAAGAAGACCAGCGTCCACCCGGTTGCTTTAGAGGCTTGCTTGACCTCGATAAACTTCTGTTCGCCGATGGTGATATTTTTCCCCTCGTTGCTCAGCAGTTCCTTCACATTTAATTCTTCCGCAGGGAAGCTGAAGTTGGTTGCCACAGGACGTTGATTCCCGTCGACCAGCAGAATATACTCCCCCACATCCTCGTCGATCTGATCATGAATTTGAAAATAAGTCCGATCGAGCCGCACCATCAAATATCCCCCGGATGAAAACCAGCGGTCGAGCAAGCTCACCCGGCGCAGTGCCAGCACGGTGGACGGATCGCGCGGATCGATCCCGATCCAGACAAGCGAACCTTTGCCCCAATTCGCTGCATTAATCCATTCCGAGTCGATCGTGTCAATCAACTGGGTTTCGTTCAGCGGGAACAAACGGCGGTAATCATTGGTATATAATTCCAGTGACTTGATGCCGGTCACATAAGCCTGATAGTCACTAAACAGCGGCAGCAGCGATTGGCGCGAACTAAAGGGCGTCTCCTTCCCTTGCACCTCAGCGAGCAGCAGCCTCTGAACGTAAGCATCGGTGGCGACCTGCGTGGTCAGCGTATTGATCTGGGCAATCAGTGCATCCAATCGACCATTAGCCTGCATCGCGGTTTGACTGATATGCTTCTCCGCATTGGTTTGCAGCAGCGCGGACATCCGATAATAAGTGAGTACGCTGGCGATGCCCAGGACAAAAATCATCAGCAGCATAAAACTGATGAAGATTTGATTTCTTAAGGTAAACCATCGTTTCGGCTTTTTCACGTCCGCTCCAAACCTTTCCACCCAAAGTATACAGTCCGATCCCATCATATCCGAAAAGGACCGGTCGAACTATGGATTTTTCGAAATTGTCACGTATAATGGGAAGGCGACGGCTCCCGCAGCCAGGACAATACATAAGCATTTTATAGGAAAAGGCCGCGGTTTTCTACTGCGGCTGGTAAAGAGAAGGGGATCATCACAATGAACGCAATGACTTCAAACCGCGCGATCTTTTTTGACGTAGATGATACGTTATACGACCACCTGCAGCCTTTTCGCGAGGCACTGGAAGAAATCCTGCACACCGGGCCGGACTTCCCCTATGAATCAGCGTACCACCGAATGCGTTATTACAGCGATTATCTCTCCGCCCAAGTCGGAGGGACGCCCACCCACGGACATGAGCTGGAATCAATGCGCACCGAACGTTTCGTACGTTCCCTAGGGGAGTTTGGGCTTTCGCTGACAACCGATCAAGCCGCAGCGGTACAGGCCGCTTACCTAAGCCGTCAATTTGACATTCGGCCGTTCTCCGGAGCGCTGGAGCTGATCGGCGAACTTAAGGCGCGTGGCGCTGTTGTCGGAATCATTACGAACGGGCCGCCGGACCATCAATGGCGAAAGATCCGGGCACTCGGGGTCGATCGGCTGATTCCTGCCGAACGGGTCTTCATCTCAGGGGCGGTAGGTTTAACGAAACCGGATGCCCGCTTGTTTAATCTGATTGCCGGGAAGCTGGAGATGGCACCGGATCAGTGCTGGTATATCGGAGATTCCTGGCGTAACGATGTCGTGGGAGCGGCCGGCGCCGGCTGGCACTCCATTTGGTTTAATCACCGCGGCATCCAGCCCGAATCAGATCCGTATCTCCCCCATACCCCGGTTATCAGTTATGCTGAATTATCCCGGCTGTTGCTGAAGTGAATCCATAGAATAACCATACATAGAATGCTGCGAACCATCGCAGTATTCTTTTTTTTTGCACTTGTTCTGCAACCCATCCCGTCAAAATCTGCATAGTTCGATCAATGCTACACACAATAGAAGAAAATACCTCAGTTGGAGGAATTGCGCCTTGAACTCCCGATTATTGAAAACCATCATGACGATGGTAAAGCATAAACCAGAGCAACAAACATCACATCTTACTGAGCCTCACCCCCCCGGTCCGCTCACTTTGGAGCGGGTGCTGGAGGAATTTAACGGGTGCTCCGATCTATCGCATCGGACGTATCCGGTCATTCAGGCCGACATTATCTACTTTGAGCATTTGGTCGACAACCACAAGTTTATCAACAATGTGATCATTCCGCTGGAAAATATTCAGCGGGAGGAACTGGGGGCTCTTTTGCAGCAATCCCAGTTCGTGCGCGAAGAAGAAACGAAGAACGTGATTCAAGGGATTTTGGAGGGCGAAGCCGCTCTATTTGTACCTCAGGGGGTTTATTTAATTTCGGCTTACGGTCCCGACGTCCGATCCATCGAGCAATCTGAAACGGAATCTGTCATCGTCGGCCCGCATGATGCCTTTAATGAATCGCTGGGTACCAATCTGTCCATTATCCGCCGCAGGCTGAAGAGCAATCGTCTGAAAGTTGTACAATTTGAAGTCGGCGAAGTGTTCAAAACGAAGGTATGTATGCTTTATATCGACGGATTTGCCAATATGGACTTCGTCAATCGGATGTCGGAGCGGATTCAGGGCATCGAGTACAGCGGTGTTTTGGATGGCAGTATGTTTTTACAGCTGATCGAAGACTACCCTGCCACCATTTTCCCTCTTTATCTGAGCTCGGAGCGGCCTGACGTTGCCGTATCCAAGTTGAACGAAGGTCGGGTGCTTGTGCTCTTGGACCAGAGCCCGTCGGTCATCATTGGGCCTACAACCGTATTTGAATTTTTTACCTCCCCTGACGACTATTACAGCCGCTGGGCTGTGGGGACGTTTCTTCGACTGTTGCGCTATGTCGCCTTTATTCTTACGCTCACCTTAACTTCGATGTATGTATCAATCACAACGTACCATTACGAGATGATTCCGCAAAATTTGCTCGCTTCGATGTCTGAATCGCGCAGCCGCGTCCCCTTCCCTCCCGTCCTGGAGGCGCTGATGATGGAAACAACCTTGGAGTTGCTGCGAGAAGCTGGGGTTCGTCTGCCTACCAAAATCGGGCAAACGATCGGTATCGTTGGCGGTATCGTGATCGGTACTGCAGCGGTGGAAGCCGGGTTTACCAGTAACATTCTGATCATTGCCGTTGCAATGTCCGCCATCGCTTCCTTCGTCATTCCCAGCTACACGATGAGCGGTTCGATTCGACTGATTCGATTCTTGCTGATCATCTTATCCGGGATGCTCGGGAACTTCGGATTTATGTTCGGCCTCGGGCTGGTGATTATCCATCTGTCCAAGCTGACCAGCTTAGGTGCGCCGTACACCCTTCCGCTCGCGCCGATTAAACCGGGCGATTGGAAGGATACCTTTATCCGGGGCCCCTTCTGGATGTTGTCCAAACGCCCAACGCAATCCCGTACTCCCAACAAAACGTCCAACAAAATGAAGAAATAGGTGACTCCAGTGGAACGGGAAAAACTCAATCGCTTCCATATCGCCCTGATGGTGTTCAATACCCAAAGCGGTGCCGTCCTGTTCACTCTGCCGCGCCTCACGGCCCACGATTTCGGGACCAACGGCTGGCTGATGATCCTTCCTATGTTCGTGCTGGTGACGCTGAACATTATGCTGATCTCTGCGGTGTACCGAATGGGCCGAGGCCAATCAATATTTGACATTCTCAGCGCTTCACTGCCGCGATTCCTGCTAATCCCTCTATATGTTCTGTTATGGGGGTTATTCAGCATGATCGGTTGCCTTGTCATCAAGCAATACGCTTTGATATATCAGATGCTGATCTTTCCGGCGACCTCTGACCTCATTCTCAAAACCTTCGTGGACGTGCTGGTGGTTCTCTACATTACTAAAGGGATCTATACCATGTCTAAAGCGAATGTCATCTTCTCGCTGCTCCTGCTGTTGCAAATTCCGCTGATCGTACTCTTCGTCCATGAGTTTGATCTCTCCCGCTTTACTCCTTTTTGGCTTAAGGAAGGAGCGGATATGTACGAGGGGCTGAACAACCTGTAAAGCGCGTTTTTGGGATACGAGTTGTGCCTGTTTCTTTTTCCCTATGCGGAAAAAAACAAAAAATGGTTGAAATATATCCATCTAGGAAACGGAATTACCATGTTCGTGTCTCTGCTCGTTTCGATTATGGCTTACGGCTTCTTCGGTCATCACGCTCTGGTCCATTCGTCGTTTCCGATCCTCGATATGTATGCTTATTTACGGTTTCCGTTCATTGAACGCATCCAGAACTTTCTCTTCAGCCTGTTCTTGTTCTCAATCGTGCAGACGGCAGGCATGTACTATTGGGCCGGTCAGGAGGCGTTGGCGCAGGTCTTTCCCCAAATCCCCTGGAAGGTGATCGTCTTCGTTTCCATGGTTGCAACCATCCTTGTAGGGATGATCCCCAAAACCTTAATCGTCGTAGAGTCTTGGTCCAGCTATTTCACCTTTGTACAGATAGGTGTTGCCTTCGGGCTCCCGTTGCTGCTGATTGTGCTTCTACTCATGCAAAGGAGGTTGAAGAAGCATGCTTAGACGATTTCTGCTCGCTGCCGTTCTCATCCTTGTACTCACCGGCTGCAGCCGGGACCAGCGGATTCTGGAACGAGTTGGTTATATTGAAACGGCCGCTTTTGATGCGGCTCCCGAGAATAAGATTAAGGCTACGGTCAGCATTCCGCTGGTTTCGCAATACGCCCGGGATGGCAAAACGACCGACGAATTGCTGTCAACGATCGCTTCAAGTCCAAAGCAAGCGAGGGAGGCCTTGTCGTTGCGGACCAGCCGAATCATTGCCAGCGGACATATTCGCACCTATTTGATCGGTGAGGAGTTAGCCCGCCGCGGCTTCTGGCCGTATTTAGATACGTTTCTGCGCGATCCCAACATTTCCCTCCGAACTGCGATGGTTATCGTCGAAGGGAATGCCGGTGAGATCATCAGCCAAGAATATCCGCGGCATACCAAGACGGCGAACTATATCAACAAGCTGTTGCAAAAAGAATACTCAAATCAATCGCTCCCCCGAACCTCGTTGTACGAATTTACCCGCGACTACTTCGATGACGGGGAGGATCCAATTGCCGCCTTAGTCCTGGAGAAGGAGAAGGATATTACCATCAGCGGCATCGCCTTGATGCGGGATGATCGAATGATTGCGAAGCTGCCGTGGGAAGACGTTTACCTGTTCATGCTGTTGTATTCGAACCTGCAAGAGGGCGAGTTTACCCTGACGACGGAGCATCCCGACTTGAAGGCGATTTCCGTCAAGGCGGTAAAAAGCAAACGCCGGATCGTGATTACGAAGAACACGTCCGGCGATTATGAAGCGAATATTTATTTGAAGATCTATGGAAGTGTGGATGAGTACATTGGCAATGCAAAACTAAGCACCTCTGAACGGGCAAAGGTTGAAAAGCTGGTCAGCGAACATATCGTTTCGGAAGCGCTGCGGGTGATCAAGACCATGCAACGCCACCGCACCGACGGGATTGGGCTCGGGAAATATGTGCGCAACAGCATGAGTTATGATGAGTGGAAAAAGACCGATTGGCATGAGATGTTCAGCCAGCTTCCGGTCAAGGTCCATTGTTCCTTCTACATTAAGCAATTCGGTTCCTATTTCGACTAAGATGAACCTGTTGATGAACTACCCTTGCAGTGCTTTGCGCACACTGAGAATATATTTCGCCTGATCTAACGGATTAACCCCTCGCCGAACCCGCTCGGCGTGCACATCCGGCGGGCACGGTTCATAGCCGGCAAAGGAGGAAGCAAAGGTACTGCGTCCCTTGGTGTACGAGCTAAGTTCAATGGGATAATCCAGCGAAGTCGAGAGCGGTACATGCCCTTCAATCAGCACTCGTTCTCCTTGCAGCTGAGGCGGCTCGAACCGGCCGCGCATCTGCACGAGGTCATTCATTACCCGACCGGCATTCTCTTCGGGGACAACGATGCGGACATGCAATATTGGCTCCAGCAACTGGGTCCCGGTATTCGCCAGCCCATTCATAATTCCCATCGGCGTGGCGACAGCAAAATCCAGCGGATGGGTATGCCATACGTGATGCTGGCCATAGACCAACGTCACCTTCAGATCAGTAACCTCCCAGCCATACAGCCCTTGCTGCAACGCCTCAGGAACACGGCGCGCCACCTCGTTCTGATATTGCGGCAGCAGATCCTCGTCCCGCACCCGGGCTTCGTAGACCAAGCCGCTTCCCCGAGGTCCGGGCTCGATCTGGAATCGCAGGATCGCCCAGCACGGCTTCGGCATCGTATAAGCGATGAACCCTTCCCCGGCTTGCTTCGGTGTTTCTTTATAAATGACCGATGGCTTCCCAAAGGTCACCTTCAAGCCGTAACGGGATTCCATGACGCTGCTTAACACTTCCAGCTGGATCGGCCCCATCACCTTTACGTGCAGCTCTCGTTCTTCCTGCAGCCATTGCACGTCCAGCAGCGGATCTTCGTCGGACAGCTCCTGCAGCGCTTCCGCTACGGCGCGGTATTCTGCTTCGTTGGCTGGATGAGCCTGTACCGTAAGCAGCGGAACGGCCAGCTTCGCTTCAGCCGGCACTGCATCCGGCCGCCCCAGTACATCGCCGATCCGGACGTGGGATAAGCCGCAGACGGCCGCGATATCGCCTGCCCGCAGCAGACCGATATCTTCCGAACGTGTTCCGTCGATTTTGCGGATCTGTGTCACCTTCTCGCTGAGGTTCTGCGTATAGTTGTACACGGTATCGCGATTGCGGAGGCTGCCCTCATAAAGGCGAACATAAGCCATCCGGCCCATCGTCTTGTCGCGTTCGATCTTGAACACGACGCCGGAGGGCGGGGCCTCCGGATCCCCTTCCGCCGGAGGGAAGTAGCGCACCATGGCATCCAGCAGCTCAGCGATACCCATTCCCTTCGTCGCCGCCCCGTACAGCAGCGGATAGATTCGGGCAGATCTCGCTTGCTCCTCCGCACAGCGTTCCCAGCGTTCCTCCGCGACATCCTCCCCGCTAAGGTAGGCCTCGAGCAACGCCTCGTCTCGCTCGGCCAACGCTTCGATCAAGCCGCTCCGCGCCGCCGTGAACGCCTCAAGACTTCCCGCATCAGCCGCCGCCGCTTCACCTCCCGCGCTCCACAAATCCGCCGCTCCTTGATAATCCTGCCACATCCCCAGCGGATGCTGGACTGGAACGATGTCCGGGGACAGATATTTGCGTGCTTGCGCCAGCACCGCATCAGGGTCCGCGCCAACCCGGTCCATTTTGTTGACGAATAGAATCGTTGGAATTCGCAGCTTAAGGAGCGCGTTCCAGATCATTTCCGTTTGGGCCTGAACGCCTTCTACGGCGGAGATCACCAGCACCGCGCAATCCATCACGCGCAGCGAACGCTCCACTTCGGACAGGAAATCGACGTGGCCCGGCGTATCAATCAAGTTCACCTGCGTACCTTTCCAAGTAAAATTCGTCATCGCCGCACGAACGGAAATCCCGCGCTGGCGTTCAACTTCCAGCGAGTCCGTCAGCGCGGTGCCGTCATCCACACGGCCCGGCGTCCGAATCCGCCCGCTGGTATACAAAATATGTTCCGTCGTCGTTGTCTTGCCCGCATCGACATGGGCAAAGATCCCTACATTCAGAAGAGGGGTGCTCATCATCTCAGCGCTCCCGTTCATCATCACTGAAGTACCACGCCAAGAATGCGTCGGCCACGACCTTGCCTGCCGCTCCATTCGGATGGGGATCGTACTCCGAGCTCATGAATTCCGGACGCAGCCGGTGATCCTGCGGCGCGGGCTGGGACAGATGAACGGCCATGTCAAAGACGCGGTCAACGCCCGGAAGCGAGGCGGAGCGGATATGATCATTGACCCGCCGCCAGACCTGTTCCCGCTCTTCGCTGAAATTAAATGGCGGAACGGTGAACAGGATTATTTCCGTAGTCGGATCGTTTTGGCGAAGTAAGGAAACGATGGTCGTCAGGTCGGCCAGCAGCTCCTCTGAAGTACGGGCGCCGATATCGATATCGTTAACCCCAAGCGCCAGGATGATTTGGGTGTTCGTCCCTGGAGCCTGCCCCAGCTTCACCTTGTTCAGCCAGGCCCGATCGGCGGCAGCATCGTAGGCTCGTGCCCAGCCGGAGCCAAGGTTCCATACAGCATAATCATTGCCTAAGCCATCGGCAATTCGCGCCGCCCAATACTCGTAACCGTCCCGGCGAGTCCTTACGCCTTGCGTAATCGAATCACCAAGGAAGATGAGGCGTTGCTGCACCGGCTTTGCGCTGGCAATCAATGCGGGCATGACCAGCAGATTCTCCGACTGCACAAAGCCATCGGCAGCAGCTTGATCCGCACATGCTCCCGGCGCATCAAACGCCATTACTAACATCTGCTCGGTATTGTAGGGAACCGTTTTGCCTCCCGACTCCGTTGAAATCGTCCAAGTAAACGCCAGCAGATGGCCTTCCGGCAGGTCGATCTTGACCGGATCGCTCCAAAACAACTCCCCGGGGGCGACCGCTTTGACTTCGTTGCCGCCGTCAAACGTAACGCGTACCTGTGAACCGGGCACGACCGAACCCTGCGGTTCCAAGCCGCCGTCCCCGACGTAGGCAGCTTCGATTCGCCACTGTCCGCCATATTCCCCGCCGCGGGCAACCGAACCGGTATCCCATGTGGAATCGATGGCATTGCTATGCCAGAATCGGAGTTCTTGTGCTCCGTTTTCTCTTAATTTAATATAGGTCCGGTAGGTATGAGTGAACTTGTCCGGACGCTCCATGATATAATTACATGCCGTCGAAACGACGGTGGCCGATGCATATTGATCTATCATTTCGTAGGTTCCTCCATCCTGCTGGTGTAAACGGCTTCTTTTTGATTCTACAACAGGGTTGTCAAAAATGCTCGCGTTACCTCCTAATTGCGCCAGCTTTTGACATAGCAACTTTTACAAGAGTTGAAGCGTCTAGTCATTAGATGACATCTTGTGTCTGGTTTATTGAAGGGAGAGTTTCGTATTGAAGAAGATAATCATGTTGCTGCTATTAACAGCATGTCTAGGGCTGGGAACAGCCGGAGTTCATGCCGCTGAGAAAGCTAGCAGCCCAGTCCAAGGAAGCAGCAGCAGTTCGCTGAAAGAGGCGTTCAACAAGCTGGCGATCATTCCTTACGACTATCAAAGCAAAGCGTTTTTGCAAGGACAGAAGACAGATATTAGCGGAGATTATGAAGTCGTCCAGCGTAACGGGCGCGTCCTCGTGCCTATTCGTCTGATGGGATACTTGGCCGAGCATACCACCGGGGCCAACCAAGGGTATTGGGAAGTCGTCTGGAACGCGAAGACACCGGACGATGTGGTCCTCCGGAACGTAACACTCAAGCGAACGGTCAAATTCAAAGTGAACAGCAAGACCATGCTTGTTAACGATGAATCGGTGAAGCTCGACGTGCCGCCGCAAAAAATCGGCGGGCGGGTTATGTTGCCTCTGAGGGATGCCGCGACTGCACTTGGCAAGCAGATCGCTTGGCTGGACGGGTTGATTCTGATCGGCGATACGCCGATTAACCTGAAGCACCCGGATACGCTAGCAGTCAAAGACTCGATTAAAACACAGCTGACCGATCGGCGGAAACGGGTGGACTACGAGAAGATAGCGACCCCGTTGACGCAGTATGGAACCGACGTCTATTACATGAAGACCGTATACCTGAACAACGGCGCTTCCGTAGAGGAGCAGCTTTTCCGGAAATCGGGAAGCAACCAAGCGACGCGAGTTCAGGTGCCCGGCACACCGGTGTTCCATTCAGGAAAAGTGATCGGGGATCTTCTCTACTACGTGTCCACGGTGAAGAATCAAGCTTACCTGTACGCCTATGACCTGAAAAAGCAACAGGCTGAAAAAGTCGCCTCGCTCGGCGATTGGCGGTCGGAGGACGGCTGGCTGACGGATGTACGGAAGTCCAATAACGAATTATTCGTTAACCTGCATGTCGGCGATTTAACGATGGGCGGGGACATGTTGTACCGGGTGAAGAACGGAGCATTGCAGGAGGTCTTGTCGGCGAAAAGTTTGGCCGGTCTTGTCTCAGACCGAGAAACCTTGTACTATACCGATTTCCGGTTTATGACGGAAGTGGCGAACAACTTGAGCCGGTTTAACATGACCACCGGAGAGAAGGAATTGCTCGGAGAGCCCGGATATGCCTACGGCGTGGCCCGTTCGGTGGAAGAAAACGGCGGGGTCGGGTACAGAACCGATTCCTCGTTGGTGCTGAAAAACGGAGCCCTATATACGATCGGCTTTAATGACAGCGATCCGAAGGATCCGAACTCCGTGTACCAGATCGATACAACCGGCCGGGCGCATGTGAAGCTGGCCGCGGGCGCAAGCCAATTCTGGGTGATTGGCGAGCAACTGTATTATCTGGAAGACAGCTCGGGTCACTTGATGCGCACCGGGTTAAATGGCGGAAAGCCCGCTGCAACCTTGTCGTCACGGAACATTTCCCAGATCCGGATGTATGAGAACGTATTTTATTATACGTCCGCCAGCGGCACGGACATGGAGTTATTCCGGTTTGACCCAGCAACAGGTCAAGAGAAGAAGCTGGCTGCCCTGGCGCCCGGTGCGACGGCTGATACGACCTTTGAGGTCAATAAGTCCGGTGTCTACTACGTATCCCACGGTTACGAGCCCGGCATCTACCATATCGCTGCCGACGGGAAACAACGTCGCTTGTCCAAGGATGCCGTGGACCAGTACGTTCTAACCGACTCGGGCATGATTTATACGTTGATTTACAAAGAAGGAGTTTACTCGGTGAAATAAAATAGGGTGGTAAAAAAACGGCGGCAGCCTCAAACTTCGTAGTTGAAGTTCCGAGGCTGCCGCCGTTTTTGAAATTAGTTATCACAGCACCCGCTGCAAAAAGGACCGCGTACGCTCATGCTGCGGCGCACCAAACAGCTGCTCCGGCGGGCCGGATTCGATAATCTCCCCGTCCGCCATAAACATCACGCGGTCGGCTACCTCCCGCGCAAAGCCCATCTCATGCGTGACGACAATCATCGTCATCCGCTCTTCGGCGAGCTGCTTCATCACCTGCAGCACCTCGCCCGTCAACTCAGGATCCAGCGCAGAGGTCGGCTCGTCGAACAGCAGGATCTCCGGGTTCATCATCAGGGCCCGGGCGATGGCAACCCGTTGCTTTTGCCCCCCGGACAAGTTAGACGGATAGACCTCCGCTTTATCGGAGAGCCCCACTTTCTCCAGCAACTCCGTCGCTTTAGCGCGGATATCGGCAGACGGCTGCCTTTTTACCAGCTTAGGAGCGAGCTCCAGGTTCCCGCGCACCGTAAGGTGCGGGAACAGATTAAAATGCTGGAACACCATGCCCATGCGGGTAGTAATTTCCTTGAGCTTGGCGCTGCCGGCATACCGCCCACTATCAACCAGCGGCTCCCCGCCAATCCGGATCGTCCCCCCATCAATTTCCTCAAGATGGGCCAAGGCGCGCAGCATCGTGCTCTTGCCCGATCCGGACGGCCCAATCACCGCCAGCACTTCGCTCGCAGCGACATTAAAGGAGATGTTTTTTAGCACCTCCAGATGGCCAAACGATTTACGTAAATGCTCGACTTGAACGATTGCTTGATCCATGATTCCAGCCCTTTACTCAAATTTAAACTTCCGTTCCAACGCCTTAAACAGCACGGTCAACACCAATGTCATCAACAGATATAACACGCCTGCAAGTACAAAAGGTACGATCGTAAAATCCCGGTTGACAGCCGTTTGCGCGAAATGCAGCAGCTCGGGAACAGCCACTGCATAAAGCAGCGCTGTATCCTTGATCAGCGTAATCGACTCATTGGAGACAGCGGGCAGCGCGATGCGCAGCATCTGCGGCAACACGATTCGCGTTGTCGTCTGCCAGCGGCTAAGCCCCAGCACCTTTGCGGCTTCATATTGACCTTTATCAATTGCCAGCAAGCCGCCGCGGAAGATTTCAGCGAAGTACGCCGCATAATTCAGCGTAAAAGCAACGCAAGCGGCGACAAACCGATCCATGACGAGGTACTCGCCGATACCCGGGATAACCGGCAGCCCAAAGCAAACGAACAGCATTTGCAGCAGCAACGGCGTACCGCGCATGACGTAAATATAAGCTCCGGCAAACCAAGCGACCGGTTTGATTCGGCTGCGAACCATAAAGGTGAAGGCGAAGCCCAGCGGAATCGAGGTCACAATGGCCAGCAGAAACAGCCAAATCGTCGTTTTCGTTCCTTCCAGCATCGGCCCTAGGATACTTAACAAATACTCCAGACTCATGATCGCTCTCCTCGGAACATCTTGAATTTTAACTTAACCAGCAAAAAACCGGATTCCGAAGCAATCCGGTTTTTACGCGTTTCGTTTCTACTTCAGTACTTTGTCTTCGCCAAACCATTTCTTCGAAATTTCTGAAGCGGTACCGTCCTGGTTCAGCTCGTCGAGCGCTTTCTGCAGCTTGTTCAGCAGCTCCTCGTTGCCTTTCTTCACGCCGATACCGTATTCTTCAGGCGCCAGCGACTCATCCAGCAGCTTAAACGCACCTTCTTCTTTCGCCATATAGTATCTCGCCACAACTTCGTCGATTACGACCGCATCAAGCCGTTTCGTTTTGAGATCCGTAAGAGCAAGTACGTTGTCCGGGAACTCCGAGATCGTTTTGATCTCGCTCTTGATCGGAGCTGCATCCAGCGCATCCGCTGCGGAAGACAACGCCTGCAGACCCACTGTCTTGCCAGCTAGATCACTCAACTGAGTAATTTCCGAATCGGCCAGCGTTACGACCACTTGGCTATTTTTCAAATAAGGCTTCGTAAAGAGGACCTTGCCCTTGCGCTCCTCCGTAATCGTATATCCGTTCCAGATCAGATCGATCCGTCCGCTGTTTAACTCAGATTCCTTAGCCGACCAGTCGATCGGCTGGAACGTGGCTTCCATTCCCATTTTCTCCGCCGCCGCTTTAGCGTAATCAATATCGAAGCCCACAATCTCGTTATTTTCATCGCGGAATCCCATTGGTGCAAACTTATCATCGATCCCAATCACCAGTTGATTATCCTCTTTCCCGGCTCCCGACCCTGAACACCCGGCCAGCATCGTCAACACCAGAGCCATCACGAGGCTCATCAAAACCATTTTTCTATTAACTTTCATCTATCTCTCTCCCCCTGAGTAATACTATTAGCTCAACTCAAAACACCGCTTTAGTTCGCTAATACGTTATCAGACTATCATAATACCATACTACCAGAAAAGAGTCGATAGAATCCCAGCCGTTTGTCAGAAACTCCCGAAGTAATGTGACAGGTCTTCGAACAATTTTCACGACCGCTTGACTGACTTGACTACACGAATACTTGAACGATGAACCCATCCTGCTCGAACCCATGACTGATGAATTGAACGTATGACTAATTGGACGTATGACTGATAGAACCCATGTCTGATTGAACCCTTGACTACCTAACCGCTTGCCCTTTTACACCATTATCCCTTTCATTCAGTACTTTCATTCAGCATGTAGAGATCGAGAAAGAGAGGCGCCCTTCGCGTCTTATTTCTCAATTTAATTTCACCCTATTGGTCCTATGGCGCTTATTTCGCTTCTTTCTCTACTTTCTCTTTTTCCGCTATTTCGTTATTTTCGTTATTTTCATTTCTTTCACTTTTTTCACTTCTTTTACTTCTTTCGCTTTTTGCGCTTATTTTGTTTATTTCATTTATTTTGCATATTTTGTTTATTTCTTCTATTATGCCTTATTAACTTTTTTCGCCTTATTGCGGCTCTTCGCGCCTTAGTACGCCCTGCGGTGCCTATTTGCATCATTATCCCTTTTGATCAGAATTGAGAGATTAGGGAGAGGGGCTTCTCCCCCCAGTCCCACCTTTTGCACGATTATCCCTTTGATTCAGAATTGGCGAATCGATCGGGGGGATTAAACTAAGGCTGCACAGTAATCTGAACATCCACATTTTTGTGAAGATTTGAGATTTTTTAGTTGATACAAGAACGTATGTTTGCTATAATGAGAAAAAAGGGAACGCACGTGCGTATTCAGTGACTAGAGGAACTTCAATTGGAGGGATCGGACATGGAATTAGGTACGAGCATGGGGCTTAAATCTATCAGTAGCCGTTTTCAAAGCGAGGCCGACTGTATCGAGGCGATTATCGCGATGAAGTGGCCAAATGGCTT